>DATJLH010000109.1:0-4601 GCA_035490615.1 Cellvibrio sp. | reverse complement strand
AACGATACGCATAGGTATTTTGTCCTCACCTGCTCATTGCTGCCACGCCGCCCGGATCTGCTCCTGCAGCCACGCATTGGCAATGCAATCAATTACCAGGTTGATACGGTCTTCGTCACCCAGGTTTTGTACGGCGTGAATCTGGTCGGCATTGATGTACCACAGCTCTCCCTCCCGCATGGGAACATCCTGCCCGTTGATAAGAAAACGAATCTTCGTTGAGGTTTGCAACGAAAGGTGCAAGCGCGCTTCGCCATATTCCAGGCTCAAGCCGTAATCGCGGTGGGGTTTAATTTCGGCACCGGCTTTCAAGCGCATCAGGCGTACAGATTTTAACGGGCACTTTAGCGTTTGCAGAAAAGCCTTGATGGCAGGGCACGTTATCAACACCGGTAAATCCTGCCAATCCTCACCGTTAGCGATGGCAAATCCTTGCAATACCGGATGAGCCTCCGCATGTACGCGCTGGCAACGCAACGGCAACACATCCCAACCACCGGAATAATCCTTGCGATTGACGTGATCAACCCAGGATACCCCGGTCGCTTCAAGCAGCCGGGCAAGCTCATCCTGCAACGCCGGCAGGTCAACATGGCAGGGCAGTTTCGCGCAGGAAATTACCGGCGGACTATCAAAATCATTTGAACTACAAGCGGCTGTTATTTCCATAACACGTCCGTGGGCTCCCTAAATAAATATGTTAACCAACGCGACCCGACCGGGATCAGCTTTTTTAACCCTAGATGAAAATTCTGAAATTACAAACGCAGATAAACATCAGCGCACAGGTGACCCAAGCTGCGCTACACTTCACCGCCTGGCGCGTCGATATTATTGTCAGCACATTCACAGCCAGATAAACATTACACCTCACTACACATTCAAGATTATGCAGCCACTGACCCAACAGGAACGCTCGCAACAAAAACATCAACGCCCCTGCGTGCTCTGGTTTACCGGCCTGAGCGGCGCGGGAAAATCCACATTGGCCACCCTGACCGAGCGGGCGTTATTTGCCGCGGGCTGTCATACCTTTTCATTGGATGGCGATAGGGTGCGCACAACGCTGTGCCAGGACCTGGGATTTTCGATTACTGACCGACGGGAAAATATTCGTCGCATTGGGGCGGCGGCCAAATTATTTACCGAGTCGGGCCTGATGGTGCTAACCGCCACCATCTCACCTTTGCGCAGCATGCGCGACGAGGTTCGGCATGTGTTTGCACCGGGAGAGTTTATTGAAGTGTTTGTTGATGCGCCCCTGACTGTTTGCGAAACGCGCGACCCCAAGGGTCTCTATCGCAAAGCGCGGGCCGGACACATCGCAGACTTTACCGGCATCGACTCTGCCTACGAGCCGCCATCGGCACCGGAGATTCACCTGCGCACCGACCTGGTATCACCAGAGGCGTGTGTAGCGAGTGTGATCGGTTATCTGCGTGACCGGGGTTATCTGCTGCAGGGCGAATAATTTATTCAACACGTACCGGTATTTTTTTCACCAGGGTAATCTCAGCCACAACAGGGTTGATGCTCGCCTGGTAAGCAATCACCTCCACTCCCATGGCGATGGCGTCGCGCAGGTGTTTGCCATACACCGGATCGATCCCATCAGCCGGCTCCACCCATTCAATGCCGGTATGCTGCACGCAAAATAGCAACACCGCACGATATCCGTGTTGCACCATGGCCATCAGCTCGCGCAAATGTTTGCTGCCGCGATCACTGATGGCATCGGGAAACAAGCCCTGCCCCGGCGCCTCCATCAAGGTCACACTTTTGACTTCTACATAGCAGGGGCGTGAATCCTGCAGTGCGCCATCCAGCAAAAAATCAATCCGCGACTTTTCTTCCCCGTAAATCACTTCGCGCCGCACGGTTGTGTAGCCGCGCAGCTCCTCGATAACCCCCGCTGCAATCGCCATTTGCACCAAGTGATTGGCGCGCCCGGTATTTACGCCAGCCAGGTGCCCGCCGGGCGTAGTGACGACTTCAAGGGTGTGGGCGTATTTGCGTTTGGGATTATCGGACGTGGAATACCAGCATGGGGTGGCAGGTAGAACGCAGTTGCGCATGGAACCGGTATTGGGACAGTGCAAGGTAATGACATGGCCGTCGGCGAGGCGGACATCCACCATAAAACGTTTGTAGCGTTTCAGCAGTTCCGCGGTCTGCCAGGGTGGCAATTCAGCCTGGGTCGGTAATGTCATGAACAAGTCTCTCCGTTTATTAGCGTAGGGGTAACTGTCGGGCCGGAGAGGATAACATCGCTTTGCCGAGGGTTTCGAATCGCTTAACACTTCCTTCATTAACCCGATGCAGATCGCAAAATTGCAACAAAAGGAACCGCCAGGTGGTCAATTAACGGCTATATTTTATCTTTCAAGGGTTGGCCGGGGAGTCTTGCAAGGCCCCACTAAAAAGTGCTGGCACCAAGTTTTGTTATCTGGTAGCTTGCCTTCCCTTAAAAATCTGTGTGCTTGCCCGGGACGGTTGCTGTATGACCGCGAGCCCTCGGCAGCAACAGGCTTGAGCGGCACCAGTGCCGTATATCTGCTGGATTGAGGAAGTTAGACGAGGCGCCAAAATCATGCCGAAAAGCTCAACGAATACCGAAACCTTCGCTTTACGCCCTTTTGTTCCTTATAAAGAGAAGAAAGGCGAAGAGTATATGAACGCCAATCAAAAGGAACACTTCAAGCAGTTGCTGATGAACTGGAAGATGGAACTCATGGAAGAAGTGGATCGCACCATGAGCCACATGAAAGATGAAGCAGCCAACTTTCCTGACCCTGCCGACCGCGCCAGCCAGGAAGAAGAGTTCAGCCTGGAGCTGCGCACCCGCGACCGCGAGCGCAAGCTGATCAAGAAGATCGACAGCACCATGGAACTGATCGAAAACGACGACTACGGCTTTTGTAATGCCTGCGGTGTCGAGATCGGCATCCGTCGTCTGGAAGCACGTCCCACCGCCACGCTGTGTGTAGACTGCAAAACCCTGGACGAAATCAAAGAGAAACAAATCGGCGGCTAAGCTGCTGAGCGAGACAAAGGGAGCCTGCGGGCTCCCTTCTGCATTCTGGCCCTATGATCAAGTCACTCGCCGCTCTGTCTCCGCTTCACCCTCCCCGGCCTTATATCGGGCGTTTCGCACCATCCCCCACCGGCCCCTTACATTTCGGTTCGCTGGTCAGTGCGCTGGCGAGTTACTTGCACGCGCAACATCACAATGGCACCTGGCTGGTGCGTATGGAAGACCTGGACCCGCCGCGTGAACAGGCCGGTGCCGCAGACGCCATCTTGCGTTGCCTTGAGGCGCACCAGTTACAGTGGGATGGTGCAGTGCTTTATCAAAGCCAACGGTTAAGCGCCTATGAAGCGGTGCTGGACGCATTACGCCGCGAGGAGCTGGTGTACGCCTGCGATTGTACGCGGCAGGATCTGCACGCCATGGGCGGTATCTACAATGGTCGCTGTCGACAAAGGATAATCGACCTGAATCAGCCGCACGCCTGGCGCTTGAAGCTATACGATCTACCGCCGGCTTACGCCGCACTGGCAAGCGAGGTGCGCTTTACCGATTTGCTTCAGGGTGAGCAACAGCAAAACCTGCGCTGCGCTGCGGGCGATCAAATCCTCAAGCGCAAGGATGATTTATTTGCGTATCAATTAGCGGTGGTCGTGGACGATATCGCGCAGCAGGTGACGCATATTATTCGCGGTAACGATCTGCTGGAGGTAACCGCCCGCCAGATTTTCTTCTTCCGACTATTAGGCGCTGCAGTTCCCGCCTTTGGGCATGTGCCGCTGGTGCTCAATGCGCAGGGACAGAAGCTGAGCAAACAAAATCTGGCTCCGCCGCTAGACGACGCGAATGCAGGCAACAATTTATGGCATGCACTGCAGTTTTTAGGGCAGAATCCACCTCTTGTATTACAAAATGCCAGCGTATTCGAGGTTCTGGAATGGGGCAAGGTCCACTGGGACAGCCGCAACCTTCAACCCGACAATCGCTCGGCGGATAATTGACCGGCGACGCTGGCACCACACACATCGGCAACACAGGAATTTCACCATGACCAATCAACGCCTTGTCATCTTGCTGTTGCTGATTGCCTATATTTTCTCGCCCACCTTATTTACCTGGATCATCAACCCGGAAGGCGCCTGGTACCGGCCTTACATTATCTGGGCACTGGTGATCGTCATTGCGTTTGTGATCCAGATGCGCAAAAAGCCGTCCATTAGCCGGCGCCATTTGCAAGATTAAATACGACACCCCGGACCATCGACCCGGGTAATAAAAAGTTATACACACACTGAAAAAGCTTACAAAAAGAATCGACCACCATGACGTTTGAGTTAAGCCATGTTGCCCTGATCGGCATCAGTTATCTTCTGCTCCTGTTCGGCATCGCCTGGATCACCGAGCGCGGCTGGATTCCGGATGCCATTACCTCGCATCCCATCACTTATATTTTGTCCCTCGGTATCTTTGCGAGCGCCTGGGCGTTCTATGGCGTGATCGACCTGGCCTTTTCCTACGGCTATGGCGCCCTCGCCTATTACCTGGGCACCGGGGCATTGTTCCTGTTTGCGCC
>DATJLH010000108.1:0-13282 GCA_035490615.1 Cellvibrio sp. | reverse complement strand
TGCTTGAAGCAGAGTTGTCACTTATCAGTTTTGATAAAAATAAAGATCGCTTGTTTTGTGTGGGTGATTTGATCGATCGCGGTGATGAATCAAGTTTGGCGCTGGATTGGTTGAAACAGCCTTGGTTTTTCGCGATTCAGGGAAATCATGAGCGGATGTTGATCAATGCTTTCGAGCAGCGATCCGACATGTTGTGGCAGCAGTGGATGATGTGGGGTGGCAGTTGGGCGGAGGATATGGATTATGATTTGTTGGCTCCTTATTATGAAGCCTTTCGTGACTTGCCCATTGGTATCGAAATAGCATTAGCCGATGGAAAAACTATCGGATTAATTCATGCCGAGTTGCCTGATGTTTGTGACTGGCATGATGTGCGTGAGCTGTTGTTGTCAATTCCCTCGAATCAGATTGAAGCGAATCGATTGACCAGCGATATGTTGTGGAATAAGGCTCAGCCGTATTTGCCGTCGGACAATAGAAGTCAGATTAAGCCGGTAGCGAATATTCATCACGTTTTTCATGGTCATACAATTGTTGAGGATTACCTCACGATTGCCAATCGAACGTTTATGGATCTAGGTGCTTATCAGACCGGGCGTATTGGTTTAATTGAACCATTACAATTTCTTAATGTGTAACAACATCTGTTAATGCAGCATCCTCTGAATTTAACCGCTTTTAATACCAGTCTTTAATGAAAATCCCGCGACTTCAACGCAAGGTTTTGCAGCCGATCCGTCACATCCTCAATATGACCGGCGAGCACATGAACAATAGGGGCGCCGACGTCATCTGTCAGTATGTCGACGGTGCCTTTGATGATTAGCAATTTCCCTGTCAACAATTCTTTCCGAAACTGTTCCTGCGTTGTGCTCCAGACAACGACGTTGCTGGTACCGGTTTCGTCTTCCAGGGAAACGAACATAACGCCGGTGGCGGTGCCGGGGCGTTGTCGGCCGGTGACGATGCCGGCGATGCGGACGAAGCCTTTGTGTGGCAAGTGAATTAACTCGGTGTGGCGTTTGCAGCGGTTAAAAGGATATTCCTGTCTGAGGATTTCCATCGGGTGGGCGCGTAGTGTCAAACCGATGGAGGCATAATCGTCCATCACATTTTCTTCCAATGTGGGGCCATTCATTAATAAAGGGTCGTCATCGTTTTCGCTATCTTCCAATAGTTCTGAGTGAGGTAATAGGGCGGATGCCTGCCAGCGGGCGTGGTAGCGGTCGCCGGCGATGTTGAGAAAGGCATCGGCAGAGGCGAGGCATTCGAGGTCGGTATCATTAAGGTTGGTGCGTTTGATGATGTCGCGCAAAGAGGTGAAAGGTTTTTGCGCGCGGAACACTTCAATGGTTTGCGCTTTTTCTGTGTTAAGCGATCCCACGGCAATAAATCCCAAGCGAATTCCCCACTTACCCCGGTGGTCTGGTTCGAGTGTGTATTCGTATCGGCTTTGATTGATATCGATGGGAAAAATTGTGAGGCCGTGTTTGCGGGCATCCTGAATTAATTGCGAGGGACTGTAGAATCCCATGGGTTGGCTGTTCAGCAGTGCGCAATAAAACGCCGCCGGATGATGCCGTTTAATCCAGCTGGATAAGTAGCACAAAATAGCAAACGAGGCAGAGTGACTTTCGGGAAATCCATAGCCGCCGAAGCCTTTGATTTGTTCAAACAATCGGTCGGCAAATTCTTGTGTATAACCATTATTCAACAACCCATCTTTAAAATCTTTTTCAAACAATAAAAGTTTGGAATTTTTTCCCCAATTTGCCATGGCTCTGCGAAGCTCATCGGCTTTCCCTCCACTAAAGCCTGCGGCAACCATGGATAAGCGCATTACCTGTTCCTGAAAAATGGGGATGCCCAGTGTGCTTTTAAGGACACTTTCAATCTTTTCGTTGGGATAAGTCACTGCTTCTTTACCAGCGCGACGACGCAGATAGGGATGCACCATATCCCCCTGAATTGGGCCAGGCCGCACAATAGCAATCTGTATTACCAGGTCGTAAAAACACACGGGTTTTAAACGCGGCAACATCGCCATTTGTGCGCGCGACTCCACTTGAAACACGCCGACGCTATCGCCACGACAAAGCATTTTATAGGTGGCGGGATCATCTTTAGGAATATCCTGTATCGAGCGAATAGTCGGCTCGTAAGCCGTGATGTAATCCAGCGCGCGGCGCAAGGCTGAGAGCATACCCAATGCCAGGACATCCACTTTCAGTAAACGCATGGCTTCGAGATCTTCCTTATCCCATTGAATAATCGTCCTGTCCGGCATGCTCGCATTTTCCAGTGGCACCAGGTCGCTGATTTTGGTTTCGGAGATCACAAAGCCGCCGACATGCTGGCTCAGGTGCCGGGGGAAGCCACGTATCTGTTGCACCAGGTTAAAGAAGTGCATCAATAACGTGTGGTTGACCTCGGTGCTGATAGATTCCACCTGCTTTTGCAGGTCTGTGCTTTTATCCCACCAGGCAATATTTTTTGCCAGATGATCAATCAGTGTTTCATCCATCCCTAACGCTTTGCCGACATCGCGCACGGCACTGCGGCTGCGATAGGTGATAACGGTGGCGGCAATGGCGGCGCGTTCGCGACCATATTTTTGATAAATATATTGAATAACTTCCTCGCGCCGTTGATGTTCAAAGTCCACATCAATATCCGGCGGCTCGTCACGCTCCAGTGAGATAAAGCGTTCAAAGAGGACATTGATTTGGCCCGGTTCAATCTCGGTAATAAATAAGCAATAACACACGATAGAATTAGCTGCAGAGCCTCTGCCTTGGCAAAGAATCCGCTGTTGACGAGCAAATCGGACAATGTCATGAACGGTTAGGAAATAATATTCGTATCCCAGTTTTTCAATTATCGTTAATTCATTTTCTATCAGATTTTCATTGGCGGGAGATACGCCATCGGGCCAGCGCTTTTTCTTTCCTTCACCGACCAGGTGGCGTAGGTATTGAATGGGTGAAATATTATCGGGCACTAGCTCGCGCGGATATTGGTAGCGCAACTCGTCCATAGAAAAATTGCAGCGGTCTGCAATCACACAAGTCTCATTCAATAATGCAGCGGGATACAACCTCGCCAGCTGGTGAAATGATTTTAAATAAGCCTCGCCATTCAGCTCCAATCGCGTGCCCATTTCCTGCACGGGCGTGTTGTGACGAATGGCTGTTACCACATCTTGTAACGGTTTGCGCTCATTGCTGTGCATCAATGCCGTACCGCAAGCTACCAAAGGAATATGCTTGTTCACGCTGAGCTGATGCCAGCGTGCAAAATCC
This sequence comes from Cellvibrio sp., assembly GCA_035490615.1. GTDB lineage: Bacteria > Pseudomonadota > Gammaproteobacteria > Pseudomonadales > Cellvibrionaceae > Cellvibrio. Next base: position 9,980 of record DATJLH010000108.1, on the reverse strand, counting down.
CGTTGTTCGCCGCCATAAAATTGGTGGTTAATGCCAATCCATAATCGATTTTTAAAGGCGTTACTTAATTCCGTTGCCGTTGTATCCACGATAGTTTCATTGATATCCGCTAACCAAATCACCAGGCAATGGCGCAAGCGAAAACGCAGGTCTTCGAAATGGGCTTCGTATGCGCCTTTTTCCGCGCGCCGGCGCGCCAGCGTAATAAAGCCGGACAATTCTGCATAAGCCATTTTTGACGGTGCTATGGCAATTAATCGCATGCCGTTGGATAGCGTAAAACGGCTGCCAATAATCAGCTTTATCCTCAACTTTTCTGCGGCCACATAGGCTTTTACGACGCCAGCCAGTGAGCATTCGTCGGTGATGGCAAGCGCGTCATAACCTAACTCGTGGGCGCGATAAACGTATTCATCCGGGTGCGATGCGCCCGTTAAAAAAGTAAAGTTGGTAATAGTATGCAAGTGGGCATAGCGCATCAGCTAAACACTCCCTGCACATACCATTGCTTATCGTAGAGATTGAAAAAAATCCACAGCGATACATTGTCCTGACGTTTCGCCAGATAGTAATCCCGTGCCACAGGTTCACGCCACCAATCACCGATGATCCGTTCCGGCCCAACCAAAGGCGCCAGGTAACCCTGCCAATACAGCCGCTGATGGCGCTCTTCAATTAGCTCCGGATTTTTGAGTAACCAGCTTGGGCGTAAGCTGTGCTTATACATGTCGGGCAATGCCTGGCAGGATTTTTCTGCAAGCGCGAGGAAAACCTGGGTAAGTTCCGGTACACGGCTGTCGTGATAGCTGAGTTTATAAACGGCTGCATCGCCCAGGCGTGCCTTCAATTTGGCAATGGTGACAGCGAAATCCGAAGATGACACCTTGCGACGACGGCTCTGATCCAGGTCGAGTATCTGGTTGCGGCTTTGTATTGGCAGCGTATCTTGGCAAAGCAACCTGATTGCATCCACCTCAAATGGCAGCTCTTTGTTTTCAAACTGGATAAGCGTGAGGTCATAGAGCAATTGCCATTGGCTTTGCGGTAAATCACTGCTCACCGTCATATGTGCTTGGCGTCGATAGATATCCGTCATGTGCCACTCAATGGTGTGGCATTGTTGTTGCCGCTTGCGCAAGTAATTACCCAGCGAATTTAATAAATTTTCAAATGCCGGTTTTAGCTGATCCACAAGGGTAATCGGGTATTCAAAATGAATGGCTTCTTCGAACCATTCATCGGGCCGATAAATATCTCTGGGTTTATCAAACAAAGCGCTTTGTGAAAAATCCTGATCAATGTCAAATAGCTCGGCCAGGGCATCGGCAAACTCTTGTCCAAGGCGTTTCTTGAAACTGCGCAGGGATTTGTGCGTAATTTGCCGGGCAATATCGCCCAGGGTGAAAAACCCCATGCGGGTTAATGAGTCCCGTGCAGCGGGAAAATCAAATAAAACATCAATGGGCAACGCATTCAGCCGCTGGAGAAATTCCGGCCTGGTTTCCTCTCCGGTAATGGCATGTTCAGCAAAGGAGAGCAGCCAGGCCGCTTTGGCCGAATGCGCCAGCCCAAATAAAAATTCATGGGGCGTTTGATTCAGGCATTCGGTAATCCGGTGCACAATGCCCGCAACACCGGAAAATAATTGCAGGCAACTGGAGATCTCCAGCAATAAACCGGACTGCGCTCTGGTGGGGCTGCAATAGCGATCAATGTAGGGCGTAAAGTGATAGAACTGTTCGGATAATTGGTGCAGCGCCTGTTGCTCCTGTGGGGGATCTCGTTCAAGGATCTCGCAGCCGCTGAGCAATTGCGCAGTGGTGATATCCATGTCCAGTTTCACCCCGGCGTGCTGCGCCGATTGATTGGCAAACACCACGCGCTTTTTATCGGCAATCACGACCGGTGTTGTCATTACATCGGGTTTAATTGCCGTTAAAGGCAGATCCGGCAGCCGAATAGCCAGCCATAAATGTGTAGAGGTTGAGCGCATTACTGGCCTCGTAATGGCGTTACGCTGGCCAGCCGTTGAGGGGCAGTGTCTGGCGGCGTCGCCGCCGTTTTTTCATCCAGAGCCGCGTAAGCTTGCGCCGGTTTCCAGTGATCTGGCAGTGGCAATAACACCGGGTGCGGCTGTTGTTTTTGCAGATAACCCGTTTGTTTGAACAACGTAATTTCCAGCCCATCGGTCAGCAAACGGGCAAATAAACGTAAACGGGCTGGCGAACTTTGTTGCTGCGCCGCAGACGGGCGAAACATCACACACAAGCCGGTACCGTCAGAGGCCGAGAGTAAACATTTGCGCAATTCGGTATAACTGATGTTCTCCCGCGGTTGCCAGGCGAGCACCGCGCCGACGCTGGCGCGCGCCAGTTCGGTAAAGCAGCCAATAAAATGTTTTTTCTCCGCCGCATCGACCACCAACAAACGATCAAGATCAAAACCGGCCTGGATAAACGCTTGCGCAAAGGGAATGGCTGGCGGGTTAAGCAACACAATCAGCCCGGTTACCTGTAGCAGCGCCGGGGTAAGCAACAGCCACTCACCCTGCATGCCCGGCTGGCACACTTCGATCAACGTCCCTAACGGCCACCCCTGATGCAATAACTGCTCATCCAGCAGCGCATGGCCAGTGGCCAGCGTCGTCCGGCCGGTAAAGCGCTGGGAGTGGCCCAGCCACATATCATCCCTGAGCAATAACTGCTCAAGCGAAGCGGTGGCTGGTTTGTCGGGGGCGGCGTCATGCATAACGGGCACAAGATAACTGTATTTATATACAGTATAGTGCAGGAGGTTGTGGGGGCGTCAATCGGGTGGGTTAGAACATTTGGGAGCATCCGACCTGCTATGGCAGCCTTGGTTACATCAACCAATTCTCCAGCCGCAGCGCCTCAACTCGCTCAAACTCACGCAGGTTATTGGTAACTAAAATCAACCCCTCACTGCGCGCATGGCCGGCAATGTGTAAATCATTGACGCCAATCGGCGTGCCTTTTCGCTCCAGGTCTGCGCGTATATCACCATAATGGGCGGCAGCTTTTATGCCGTATTCCAGAACCTCCAGGCGCGATACAAACTCTTCAACCTGTCTCAGGTTATGTTCGGGTTTTGCACTTTTCTCTGCACCGTGAAGCAGTTCTGCCAAGGTTATCGCGCTGATACTCAATTGCCCAGCGTGCCGATTGAAGGTTTCCCGTACCTCCAGTGGCCGCCGCTTGATGACATAGATCACGATGTTGGTGTCCAGCATGTACTTGAGCATCAAAAGGCTTCCCGTTCAGCCTGCTCTTGGGAGGCGCGCTCATTCATGAAGTCCTCGGTGACGTGTTCTTCCGCGAGAAAGAAGCTGTCCCAGGTTTTATCGGCAGGAGAGAGGATGCGATCCTGCCCGCTAATACGCACAGTGACTTTCTTAACGCCCTCGGGAAAACGTGCTTCTGCGGGTAAACGAACCGCCTGGGTGCGGTTGTTGACGAAAACGGAGCCTGTTGCCATGGGCCACCTCCTGCGTTGGGTAATGGGGCAAATTCTATGCTTCTGCCATATATATGGCAACTGTATATAGCAGAGGTTGCATGCTGTTTATCGGTGATTTCATTAATGCTAACTATCCCGCCGCCAGTTATCATGCACACTTATTTTCAAGCTCACTTCATTTTCATGCTAATTGCCGCCGGATGCCCGACATCCCGAGTGATTGCCCAAAAGTCACAAGACACAAAACACCAAAAGAAAGGTTCACAATGGAATTCCTCGATCTGCAACCCGCTACCCGCGCGCAGGGCGTTGTACAGCTCCCTGGCTCCAAAAGTATCTCCAACCGCACCTTGCTGCTGGCCGCTCTGGCGCAGGGCACGACCGAGATTCGCGACCTGTTGAAGTCGGATGATACCGACCGGATGCTGGAAGCCTTGCGCAGCCTCGGTGTGGGTGTGACCCAGATCGGCGAACATGACTACCGCGTGGAAGGCAGCGGCGGTTTTCCTAATAAAGAAGCCGATCTGTTCCTCGGCAATGCGGGCACGGCGTTTCGCCCGCTGACGGCGGCGCTGGCATTAAGTGGCGGGACTTACAAGCTGCATGGCGTGCCGCGCATGCACGAGCGGCCCATCGGCGATCTGGTGGATGCCTTGCGTCAGATCGGCGCGGATATTACCTACCTCGGGCAAGAAGGTTTTCCGCCCCTGTTGATCAAGCCTGCTGAGATTGCTGCACAAGGCACCATCAAGATTCGCGGCGACGTGTCCAGCCAGTTCCTGACGGCGCTGCTGATGGCGCTGCCCATGACCGGCAAGGAAACCCGCATCGAACTGGTCAGTGAATTGATCTCCAAACCCTACATTGAGATTACCCTGAAGCTGATGGCGCAATTTGGTGTGGTGGTAGCGCGCGATGGCTGGGAGCGTTTCACTGTGCCAGCGGCGAACGGCTACACCTCGCCGGGTACGATGTTTGTTGAGGGTGATGCGTCCTCCGCGTCCTATTTCCTGGCAGCGGGCGCGCTGGGTCGTGGCCCCGTACGCGTGCAGGGCGTGGGTCAGAACAGTATCCAGGGCGATGTCGCCTTTGCAGATGCACTGGAAGCGATTGGTGTAAAAATCACCAAAGGCGAGAACTGGATTGAAGCTTCAGCGCCAGCGCTGCCGTTAAAAGCCTTTGACCGGGACTTCAATCATATTCCCGATGCGGCCATGACGCTGGCGGTGGTCGCACTCTTCTGCGATGGCCCGTCGCGCCTTACCAATATCGCCAGCTGGCGTGTTAAGGAAACGGATCGTATCGCCGCGATGGCAACCGAATTGCGCAAGCTGGGTGCGAAGGTGGAAGAGGGGGAAGATTGGCTGCGTGTGACGCCGGTCGAAAAACTTATTCCCAACGCAGCGATCGATACCTATGACGACCATCGCATGGCCATGTGTTTCTCATTAGCAACCTTTGGTGGTGTGCCGGTGCGTATCAATGATCCCAAGTGCACGGCAAAAACATTCCCCACCTATTTTGATGTGTTTGCCGATGTGGTGAGTGAGAAATAGTTAGGACATAACTTCACTGGAGTGAGACCTTATGCTGACCCTGATAGCCAAAATCCTCAAAGTTCTGAACTCGGAAGCCTCACCCTGGCAGATCGGTTGGGCCATCGGCCTCGGTCTGCTGGCCGGCATGTTACCCTTCGGCTTTCTCACTTTATTGATCCTGCTGATTGTGTGCCTGTTTACCATCAACCTTTCCACCTTTTTGTTGGTGTGGGGCTTGTGCAGCGGCTTGATGTTTATCTTCGGTGATGCACTGGAAGCCCTGACCTGGCAATACGCACAGCAGCCCGGTTTATTGCAGTTGTTAGCCTCCACAGAAACATTGCAGCTATTGCATTTGCATCACACCCTGGTGCTGGGTGCGTTTGTGCTGGGATTACTCTTACTCTTGCCGATAGCCTGGCTTGGTTCGTTGTTGGTTACCCAGTACCGATTACGGGTGATGAGCAAATTGCAAAAATTACGGATTGTGCAAATGCTCAACGCCACCAAATTAGTTCAGCTGTACCAGAAATTAAATTAAGGAGCCGCAGATGATCCGGAAATCGGGATGGTTAGTTTTTCTTGCACTGCTGGCGACGGTTTTATTGCTGGTCTATGTCTTCGCCGGTACGGCCATTCGCATCGGTATGGTGTACACACTGGAAAAAGCGGTGGGTGCAGAAGTCAATATCGATAACGTGTCACTGAGTCTGTCACCCTTGGCGCTCACGATTGACGATTTGCAAATCACCAACAAAGACAAACCCACCCACAACACCATCAGTTTCGCCAAAGCCAATGCCGCGCTGGAAGTCTGGCCAGCTTTGCTGGGCTATTACGTGGTGAATGATTTATCGATTGACGGTTTGGCTTACGGCACCGAGCGCCGTTCACCGGGAAAGGTGTATCGCGGTGAATTGGCTGAAGAGAGCGAACGCGTTGGTCTGGCGGAAGTCCTGCAGCTGGATTTGCCCGATGCCGATGAATTAATGGCACGCGCGAACCTGCAAACCGAAGCCAAGGGTGAAGCGTTACAGGAGCAGGCCAGCACGCAGAAAAAGCAACTGGAATCGCTGAAGTCGCAATTGCCGAATAAAGACAATCTGGAAAAAATCCAGGCCGACATCAAAGCGCTCACCGACAGTAAAATTGAAAATGCAGCAGACCTCGCCGCCAAGACTGAACAACTGAAAAAACTGCAAGACACTTTAAAGGCCGAACGCGATAAAGTTCGGCAGGTGAAGCAACAATTAACCGAAAGCCGCGATCAACTGGAAAACGCGGTCACCGCTTTGCGCGATGCCAGTGCGGCGGATTGGCAACAGCTGCAACAACTAGCCAACATCGGTGAAGGTGGTTTGGCGCCGATCAGCCAGATTTTACTTGGCGATGTCTGGGGTGATCGAATCGCGCAATTGGAAAGTATTTATCGCCTGGTAAAGCCCTACATTCCTGAAGATTTTGGCAAAGGTGACGCGGCTGAGTCTGAAGCGGAACCTGGCTTGCCCAATCGCATTCTGCCCTTGCCCAGCCAGCCTTACCCGGATTTTCTGGTCCGGAATGCACGCATCAATTGGCTCATTGGCGGCGGTGAAGCCACCATCAGTGCGCAGGACATTACCGCGCAACATGACATTATCAGCAACGCCACACGCTTTAACCTGGATGTACAAGGCCTGCCGAAATTGGCTGCGTTTGCATTGAATGGTGACTTTGCCATTCGCGAACAAATGGTCACCAATATGAAATGGGATATGGATGGCTTTGCGCTCGACAGCATGGAAATTGGCGGAGGCGACAGTGCATTGAGTCTTGCAGCGGGCCTGCTCAATTCAACCGGCTCGTTGAAACTGGTGGATAATCAAATCGATCAGCAGGCGCAGGTTATCCTGCAACAACCGGATTTCAGCGGCAGCGGCAACAAATATATCCAGCAGCTCGCCGGCTTATTGAATCAGCAAGCACAAATTCCCTTGACCTTGGGTGCGACAGGTTTATTAAGCGATCCACAGGTGAGCGTGCGTTCACCCCTGGATCGTTTACTCGGCGACGCACTCCTGGGCGAAGCCAAAGCAAAAATCGCCGAACTGGAAACCAAATTGCGCAACCAACTGGACAGCAAACTGCAGGAAGAACTGGGTGCGCAATCCGAATGGCTGGCGATGCTGAATCAACAGGACGGCGAAGCAGATGCATTACAAGGCAGCATTGATAATATGCTCAATGCAAAACTCGCCAGCGTAAAAGACAGCGCTAAAGATCGGTTGAAAGACAGCCTGCGTGACCGCTTGGGTGGCGATAAAGATAAGGCTGAATAACCACATCAACCACCTTGCTATTGAGGATCTGGCGTGAGTGCCAGCTCCTCAACAAGCGCACGCAATGCATATAAATCCCCCGCAAAGGCTAACCCGGCTTCCGCTCGTGATAAGGCAATGCGTGAATGGCGCATGGCGTTGAGACGAAACGGTTCGTCGATCTGTGCGAGAGAGGCCAGCGCTTTTTGTAAACGTATCTGCACTTCAACCATATGCGCTCCATCACGTGCGATGGGCGTGAAAAAATCGTCAAACAATTCGCAAAGTTTTATCGGAGGAATGTACACCCGCGGATACTCAATGTCTTCCAACTCCTCGCCACGGATTTGATTGATATCGATTTCACGCCAGCTGAAAAAAATCCGCACCCCGCGCCCGATGATTTCAATAGCCGTGCCTGGATCATTAATGCCAGGAGATAAGGCGCGCGAGGCAATCTCGGTAAGCACTGAAAAACCAAAACGCGGATCCTGATCGAAGGAACGCTGATCAGCAATTGAAAAAGCAGACTGGATTGCATGCTGCTCTATCTCCCCATCCACCTCTATCCAGGCCAGTATGCGCTTTGGATGAACAAATGCCCCGGGCAGGCTATGGATGTATACCCTGGCTTCGGCATCATCGGCCCAATTCGAAATGGCGGCGATGTCGATGTACTGAATGTATCCAATTTTTTTGGAGTAAACGGGTCTCGCATTCGCAGGAATCAAGGCAGAGTCTGTCAACGGCGAGCCGCCCAGCCACGGATACTTTGCCCGTTGTAAAACAGCTTTTAATGTGGCTTTTTCCACCCGATCATTGGTTTCACCGACTCGTCCAAAATGAGAGAGATGCTCAATCCAGAGAAGTACCGTCACCACGATAATAATAATGACCACAAGGGTCACGATAAACAAAATGACCCGGCCTTCTTCGCCGTAGATACCCGCATTCAGCGCGGTAATGCCTATAAGGCTATAGAGAAACGAACCCACAAACGTAGCCAGTACATTTTGGGTGGTTGAATCCTCCATCAACAGCCGCGTGGCGCGCGGAGAAATGCTGCTGGTGGCGGTGCTGTAAGCGGAAACCATGACACTCAATGAAAACGTTGTTACTACCAGCATCCCGGAAGCCAGGATGTTGAGAATCTTATCAACCGCATGAGCACCGATCTTGCCGGAGAGGTTGGAAGGAATCAGGTCGCCAAAGAACAACGTCATCAACGCGGTCGCCACAGCCAAAAGAGCAAACAGCACCGCGCGCACCCAAAGCTGACGGCCCAATTGCACAATGATCCAGCGCCATTTTGAAATCATATCGGCTCCGCAGGGTAATGAATTCAGCTGCAGTATAACCAGGGCGGTGGTTGTGCTCTGTTGTGTGAATGACGTACTAACCCCTTTATAAAGCAGGAAGTGCCGCCGGGCCAGGTGGTGTTATGTTGAGCAAATAATGGTTATATAGGTCTTTGTTTGGTTAATTAGAAGTGACGGACTTTAGCGATATTGCTAACACACCAGCAGCATTTCAGGATTTTGGCCTCAACGAAGAGGCACGTTTGCTTTATGTTGCGATGACACGCGCACAGGAATATCTGCTATTGACGGCATCGGCGGACAATCATTACGTGCAGAGGCTGGTGGCGAAGTAGTGCGAGACGATGAAATAAAAAAGCCACTGATGTCAGTGGCTTAATTCGTTGCGCGGTGGTTTTTTTACATTACACATTAAACAAAAAGTGCATAACATCCCCATCCTGCACAATATAATCCTTACCTTCCTTACGTGCCTTACCGGCATTTTTTGCGCCCTGTTCGCCTTTGTATTCCACAAAATCGTTGTAGGAAATGGTTTCGGCGCGGATAAAGCCTTTTTCAAAATCGGTGTGGATGACACCGGCGGCTTGCGGTGCGGTAGCGCCGATGGGGATGGTCCAGGCGCGTACTTCTTTAACACCTGCTGTGAAGTAAGTTTGTAAGCCCAGCAATTGATAACCGGCGCGAATCACGCGGTTGAGGCCGGGTTCTTCCATGCCCATCTCGGCGAGGAATTCGGCTTTGTCTTCACCTTCCAGTTCGGCGATGTCGGCTTCCAGTTTGTTGCAGATGGGTACGACAACGGCTTTTTCTTCTGCGGCGATCTTGCGCACCAGGTCCAGGTGCGGGTTGTTTTCAAACCCGTCTTCCGCCACGTTGGCGATGTACATGGTGGGTTTCAGGGTGAGCAGGTTGATTTCTTTCAGCAGCGCCAGCTCTTCTTTATCCAGGTCAAACGAGCGCAGCGGCTTGGCTTCGTTGAGGTGCGGCTGGATTTTTTCCAGCACAGCTTTCATGGCCATGGCGTGCTTGTCCTGGCCTTTGGCGGCTTTGGCGTAGCGGTTAAGGGCTTTGTCCACCGCTTCCAGGTCGGCCAGAGCCAGTTCGGTGTTGATCACCTCGATATCCGCCGCCGGATTCACGCCGTTGGCGACGTGGATAACATTGTCGTCGTCAAAGCAGCGCACGACGTGGGCGATAGCGTCAGTTTCGCGGATGTTGGCCAGAAATTTATTGCCCAGCCCTTCACCTTTGGAGGCGCCCGCCACCAGACCGGCGATATCCACGAATTCCATGGTGGTGGCCACCACCCGCTCCGGATTGACGATCTCGGCCAATTTGTCCTGGCG
>DATJLH010000107.1:0-8787 GCA_035490615.1 Cellvibrio sp. | reverse complement strand
AGATGAGGCTCACCACAGGGCCTGCGCAGTGCAGGCCGATAATCCTTGAAGCCGCGCGAGCCGGGGTGGCTCACGCAAACCATTCTTGATGTTTCAAACCTGACTGATTAACTGTCTGCCGGCGTCGGCTCCAGTTTGTATTCCGGTGCAGCGATATCGCTCACGACAACGGATTGACCGTTAAACAACTTGAACGCGCCCGCACTGACAATCACATCGCCTTCCTTCAGGCCATCCGCAATCTCGACGAAATCGCCGCGCGCCTTACCCAAACGAACAAATTGCTGGCGCGCCTTCAGCTTGCCGGATTCATCTTCTTCCACCACAAAGACCGTATCGCCAAAAGGTGCATAGATGACGGATGTGCTCGGTACAGCGAGCACCGGCTCAGGGTCGGTAAGGATGACACGCGTCTCTACCGCCATACCGGGGATGAGTTTGTTGTCCGCATTCTCAAGCGACGACTGCACGGTAGCGTTACGGGTTACGTGGTTAATCTCGGCGCCGATGGCGGTTACAACGCCCTTCACCATGACGTCTGAACCATCACCCACGCGCACTTCAACATCCAGACCCTTGCCCATGCGGACCAGCCAGTGTTGCGGTACCGGAAAATTGACACGCACGCGGTTGGTTGCCTGTAGGGAAACGATGCTTGCGCCGACTTGCAAATCCTGGCCAAGATCCACCTGGCGAATGCCGAGCCGCCCGGCAAAGGGCGCACGCACAACCTTTTTCGCAAGTGTTGCCGTCAGGTCATCCACATCACCCTGGGCCGACTCAAGCTGCTGCACCGCCGTATCCAGTTCACTTTGCGATACGGTGTTTTTCTGCCGCAGTTGCAGCAAACGTTCATGGTTAGCCTGAGCCAGGCGCAGGCGCGCTGTCGCGGCATTCAATTGCGCACGCTCATTACTGGACTCTTGTTCCACCAGCACCTCGCCGGCTTTTACATACTCGCCGGAACTGAAAGCGATGCGCTGTACTTTGCCGGGAACTTCCGCCGCGATAGTGATACCTTCGTCAGCTTCAACCGTGCCGACAGCGGTATAGATATTCGGCCATTCCTGCATTTCTGCCGCGAAGGTACTGACCGACTCGGGTGGCGGCACAAACGATTCGCCCGCCTCGGCCATAGCCGCAAACTGGCTGATTTTAATACCGGCGATGATGATAAAAATACAGAAGAGGGTCGCAACTGCGATACCAATTGATTTGACTTTACTCATAGGGAACAACCGTCCAGTGGAAAAACAAAATTAATCTGAATTCAGAGGTGACCGTTTCAGAAAAACAGCCCAAAGATCAACCAGACCCTGGTTATCTCGGAGCTTGGCCATTGGGAGCACCAACCGCTCGAAAAAGCAGCCGATTGTGGCATAGCCAAAGGTGAAACTGAAATTAACAAATGTCACAAAATGTAATAACCAGAAACGCCTCGAAACATCGATAAAAGCCGGATGAAAGCCCGGGCAACGGCGAAATGACAGCGAAATAAAAGTGCCGCCGATACAAGCCTCTATCATTGAGCGGTGATGAATCATAGGGGTTTTCGGTCAGCTGTCCAATGAATATTTACAGCTATTGTTTAAGTTCTGATTAAGGGACTTAAACACACCTGTCCGGACAGCCAGACCATTATCAACATCACTGTGTCAGATACTGTCAGTAGGCTTTCCCAAACACGAAATTATTCTCCTTCCACCACTGTATTGGCTATACCCGGAGGGTAACATCCAAGCTCACAATGACAGCAAGGGTATGGACTCCCCCGGCCCGGAGACCCGGCGCGGATTCACCACCTTCCCTTGGACATAAGCGGCCGTTCTTAAGGAAAGAATTCTTTATTACTTCACACTCCAGTACGTCGCTTCACCCATGGCTTGAAACCATACCAACGGCATCGGGTGGCGAGGGCGCTTTTGGGCGAGAAATTCATTTACCAAGGCATTCAGAAATCAGGGGGCGGGTTCGCTGACAGCATGCGCACAAAGATAAAAGCAGGAGCGATCATGCGAGCAATTTTTTGTTCCATAAAAAGCATTAAAAACTTTTCCTTTTGACTGACATCACGTTTCATCATGCTTGCAAATTCTATGTACGGGAGCGAACTGAGATTAACGTGTTTACATCCTATTCTGGCCTCACATGCATAACCAAACGGAGTGCATTATGAGTATAGGAACATTGTTATTGATTATTGTGATTCTGATGTTGATCGGTGCTATTCCCAGTTGGCCCTACAGCCGTTCCTGGGGATACGGTCCCAGCGGTATCTTGGGCGTAGTGTTACTGGTGTTGTTGATATTGTTGTTAATGGGGCGCATTTAGGGTACATCCGCAGTAAACGGATATTGTTAACTATCAACCGAGAGGGAAAAATTATGTCAAAGAAATTACTGACTTCATTATTTTTAATCAGCCTGGTATCTATCTTTACCGGTTGCAATACTATCGAAGGTGCAGGCGAAGACCTTGAAGGTGGTGGCGAAGCCATTCAGAGAGAATCGCGCGAAGCACGCGATTAATTGTCTACGCTTTATGCCGTAAAAAACCTCCCTTCAGCCGGAGGTTTTTTATTTTCTACCGCATGATTATTGGCGATCTCCGCCCCCGTTAAGATTTACCTTCCGGTTTCCACTCGCTATAGTCTGACGACTATTTTCGACCGGTAGCGGATTATGTCCACCAAACCTTTCTCACAAGCCTGTGAAAACAATAAAGCCCCAATACTTGCCGTGCTGCTGCGTCACTTCCAGCAGGTTCATCATGTACTGGAAATTGGATCAGGTACGGGTCAGCACGCGGTGTGTTTTTCAGGGGCAATGCCGCACCTGATCTGGCAGACGTCTGATCGCGCTGATTATCTCTCCGGTATTCGGCAATGGATTGCGGAATGCGCGCACCCGAATATCCGCCTGCCCTACGAACTGGACGTCTTACAACCTGATTGGCCTACCGGTTTCGATGCCGTATTCAGCGCGAATACGGCGCACATCATGAGCTGGCCCACCGCGCGCCACATGATTGAGCAGGTGGGCCTGCGCCTTCCCTCCGCTGGATTGTTTGCACTTTATGGCCCGTTTAATTATCAGGGCAGCTACACCAGCGAGAGCAATCGCCAGTTTGACCAGCATTTACAGGCCGTAAATCCTGACCAGGGTATTCGCGATTTTGAAATGATCAATAAAACCGCAGAAGCGGTGGGTTTGACATTGGTAGAAGACAATCCTATGCCCGCCAATAACCGCCTGATCATCTGGCGCAAGGCATGATGCGTATTAACCACCGCAGCCTGACGTTGCATCCTTTGCTGATTGTTTATTCGGTGTAGCTCATCATCATGATCCCACTCGTCACCCATCCGGCTTACAGTTTTGACTTTGACAGCAAGCATCGCTTTCCGATGGAAAAATTCCGTTTGCTGCATCGTTACCTGCAAGAACGCGATATCGCGCAATCCGGCAATACCTTTCGGCCCGGCAAAGCCAAACAAGTGATTCTGGAATTAGCACATTCCCGGGATTACCTGGAACGATTCATCCACAACCGTCAGTCGCCACAGGAAATCCGCCGGATGGGTTTGCCCTGGAGTGAAGGGCTGATGCACCGCACCCTGATTTCACCCAATGGCACACTGCTTGCCGCATCCCTTGCGTTGCAATACGGCATCGCCTGTCATCTGGCCGGTGGTACACACCATGCCCATTACGACTTTGCCTCTGGCTTTTGCATCCTGAATGATCTGGCCATTGCCTCGCGCGCCTTGATTGCGCAGGGTAAAGCCGAACGTATCCTGATCTTTGATTGCGATGTTCATCAGGGTGATGGCACCGCGAGCATCCTCGCGGATCATCCGGAAATTTTCACCTGCTCGATACATTGCGAAAAAAATTTTCCGGCGCGCAAAGCCAAAAGTGATCTCGATGTAGAACTGGCCGTTGGACTGCGTGATCAGGACTATCTGACGGTTGTGGAAAACACGCTGCACACATTGTTAACCGAATTCAAACCGTCACTGGTCATTTACGATGCAGGTGTTGATGTGTATGAAAAGGACCCCCTCGGGTTGCTCAACATCAGCCTGGATGGCATACGCCATCGGGAACATCTCGTCCTTGAGCTTTGTCGACAAAAAGCCGTTCCGGTGGTCACCGTTATCGGTGGTGGATACGATCAAGACAGAATGGCGCTTGCTCGCCGCCACGCCCTGGTGGTAGAGGCCGCCGCAGCTGTTTATGGTGAATGACTCACCTGGCCGCATGCCAGGTGCCGGTTTGTAGACTTTTCGGGGACCACTCCGCGAAAGATCCGCGCAGTGGCAAGGCGGCAGGTCGATAGATCATCTGTTTTACATCAAGATGCCACAGGCGTTCGGCACCTTTGAACGCGGCAACCGACGGGCCCGACAACACCAGTTCAGTGTCGCCCGTTAACTGCAATAAATCACCGGTGACAAAATCAATAAATAACAATCCCGCCCGGGGATTAACCCTTAAGTTACCCAGGGTGTTGAAGTGAAAGTTACCGGAGAAATCCGGAATGGTAAGGCGGTTGTGCTCCACCTTGACAAAACCCGCCTGACCACCCCGGTGAGAAACATCCACTGAGCGCGCCGGTTGATCCACGTAACTCGCCACAAAAAATGTATCAGCCTGGCGAATCATCTGGCGCGCGCCATCATGCAATTCGTGCGCAACTACCGGCAAGGGTATTACACCATTGTCATTCTGCACCCAGGATAGATCGCGCTTCTGAATATACTGCGGACAATTGCCAAATGACTGTTCAACCACCAGCTCAAAACCCTGGTCATCACACTGATGAACGGTCCCGTTGACGCGATTGCGCCGCCGCGAGTGAAGCTCGATCCCCAGCATCCCCAGCGCCGTACCCTGACGCAGATTCTTGCTCGCAGGGTCCGCCGCTGCAGGCATGCTGTTAATGCGCAAATGGCGAGGATCAGGCGAGACAGCAAAGCCGGGAACGCCGGTCAGAATACTCGCCCACACCTCATCGTGCGCATCGACGCTGCCCACTATCATGAACGGCAACTGGTGAAAAAAGCCCCGGTGTTGATCGGGCATATAATCGCGAATGACCCGCGCGCCCACCTGTTTCATCTTGTCCGCCATGCCGACCAGCTGTTGCAGCTGACGCTCACCTTCATGCCAGGGATCATTGATGTCCATCGTTCGTTCCCGCATTCAAACCGGCCGCGCTTTTTTTCATCGGCACAAAACCGGGTAAGGCTTCAATACGTTGCAGCCAGGCACGCACCTGGGGGTAATCCTGCAGAGAGACATTGCCTTCCGGTGCGTGAGCGATATAGCTGTAGCCAGCGATGTCCGCAATGGTTGGTTGATCGCCAATGAGAAACGCACCGCGCAACAACTCTGTGTTCATCACTGATAACAGTGCGTGCGCAGCACCGATGACTTCTTGCGAATTGTACGGCGCACCAAATACCGTAATCAGACGCGCGCGTGCAGCACCAAAGGCCAAGGGTCCCGCCGCCGCTGATAGCCATCGCTGGATGTTGGCGGCGCTCACCGGATCTTCCGGCAACCACTTACCCGGCGCGTATCGTTTGGCGAGGTACACCAGAATTGCATTGGAGTCAGCGAGAATCACGCCGTCATCATCAATGACCGGCACCTGACCAAACGTATTTAACTGTAGAAACGCCGGCTGCTTGTGCGCGCGATTCGCCAGATCCACGTCGATCAACTCCACTGGAATCCCAAGCAGGGACAACATCAATTCAACACGATGGCAATGACCGGACAGGATATGACGATAAAGTTTGATGGGTTTGACTGACATACTCGGCTCCTTAACACGATGGTTGTTGGAGCCATTGTGGAAGACAGGGTCGCCACAGAGAATGGCCAGTTTCTGCAAAAGACTATTTCATAGTCTGCAAGAATGCGCGGCGATAACCTGATCAGGCGGAATATTGCAGCGCAGGGTCGGCGCGCAAACGTGCCACGCAATAGTCAACAAAGGTACGCACTCTCGCCGATATCTTTGCACCTCCGTGATACACCACATGGATCGGCAAAGGGGGCAACTCATACTCGTGTAGCACGATCTCCAGTTCACCCTTCGCGACTTGCCGGGCAATCTGGTAGGAAAGCACGCAGGTATAACCCCAGCCAGCAACAGCCGCGCCGATCGCCGCCTGATTTGCCGTCACCACCAAACGCGATGGCGGCAGAAATGCAATGGGGCCGGTGTCTGTTTTGAACTGCCACCTGGCGAGCAAAGGACTGCTGGCGATGACTACGGCTGACTGGTCACGCAGCTGATCAGGGTGTTCAGGGCGCCCCTGGCGTTCAAGAAACGCCGGTGCGGCACACACCACACGCCTGACACTTCCCACACGCGTCGCATAAAGTCCACTGTCTGGCAGGTGCCCGATACGCACAGCCACATCAACCCCCTCGTCGAGCATGTTGACGACCCGGTCAACCATCAGGGCTTTGATACTGACTTGCGGATGTTCATTGAGGTAATCAACCATCAAGGGTGTGACATACAGTTCGCCAAATAACACCGGAGCCGTTATCGTCAATTGACCACGGGCTATGGCATAACTGCCCGCTGCGGACTCCTCCGCTTCGGTTAATTCGGCAAGGATCCGGCGACAATCGTCCAGGTAACGCTGACCCGCTTCAGAGACATAAACACGACGCGTGGTGCGCGACAGCAACATAATGCCCAAGCGCGCTTCCAGCGCGGCCACCGCCCGCGTGACACTCGCCGCCGACGGGTCCAAACGCCTGGCCGCTGCAGCGAAGCTCTCCTCTTCTGCCACGGCGATAAATACCTGCATTTCCTGAAACCGATCCACCGACATTCCCCCTCTGCCAAGAACAGGCGAGTGTTAACCGCCGCCGGAATATCTGCAATGCCTTTTTGCCGGGTATCGATCAGCGCTTCCGGTCCGGCCAGAGCAACTGATATCTCAGGGCAAAAATGCTATAGTGCGCCTCCTTTTTGCCAGCTGGCCGCCAGCTGATCGGTGACAACCCTTGTCATCGCGGGAGCTGACGATTTCCGTCGCACCCTCTTGTAAAAACAAACCGTGTTGTAAAACAAATCGTGGATAGACACCCAGACCTATGACCCAAGCTCGTAAAATTCTTGTTACCAGTGCCCTGCCCTACGCCAACGGCTCTATTCACCTCGGCCACCTGGTGGAATATATCCAGACCGATATTTGGGTTCGCTTCCAGAAGCTGCGCGGTGAAGATTGTTTGTATGTCTGCGCCGACGATGCGCACGGCACCGCCATCATGCTGAAAGCGGAACAGCTGGGTCACAGTCCTGAGCAACAAATCGCCAATGTCAAAGCGGAACACGAGCGGGATTTCGCCGACTTCCTGATTGGCTTTGATAATTACCACTCGACGCACAGTGAGGAAAATCGCGAACTGTCGACCATGATCTATCAGCGTTTGCTGGCCAATGGTCACATCGCGACCCGCAGTATTACCCAAGCCTATGACCCGGAAAAAAACCTGTTCCTGGCGGATCGCTATATCAAAGGCACTTGCCCCAAATGCAAATCGGAAGACCAGTACGGCGACAATTGTGAGAAGTGCGGTGCGACCTATTCGCCCATGGATTTGATCAACCCCAAGTCGGCCATCTCCGGCGCGACACCGATTGCCAAAGACTCCGAACATTTCTTCTTTACCTTACCCGCGTTCAGCGACTTCCTGAAAGACTGGACCCGCGCCGGTCATTTGCAGGATGAAGTGGCAAACAAGATGGCCGAGTGGCTGGATGCCGGTTTGCAGGAGTGGGATATCTCCCGCGATGCGCCCTACTTCGGTTTTGAAATTCCCGGTCAACCAGGCAAATACTTTTATGTCTGGCTGGATGCGCCTATCGGCTATATCGCCAGCCTGAAACATTACGGCGACCAACACGGCATTGATTGGCAGGACTACTGGAAGCCGGATTCCACGGCAGAGGTTTACCATTTTATTGGTAAGGATATCGTTAACTTCCACGCCCTCTTCTGGCCCGCCATGCTGCATTCGGCCAAGTTGCGCACCCCCACCAAAATCTGTGTGCACGGCTTCCTGACGGTTAATGGCACCAAGATGAGTAAATCGCGCGGGACCTTTATTAATGCGCGCACCTACCTCAATCATTTGAATCCGGAATATTTGCGCTATTACTTCGCTGCCAAGCTGACCAGCGCGGTGGACGATCTCGACTTGAACCTCGAGGACTTTATCCAGCGCGTCAACAGCGATCTGGTGGGCAAAGTGGTTAACATCGCCAGCCGCACCGCCAAGTTCATCAACAACGCGGGCGGCACCTTGTCGACCAGGGTTGCTGATCCAGCCCTGTGGGAAAAATTCGTGGATGCAGGAGCTGTTATCGCAGCGCATTACGAAGCGCGGGATTTCAGCAAAGCCATGCGTGAAATCATGGCGCTGGCTGACGCCGCTAACGAATACATCGCCACCCAGGAACCCTGGAAGCTGGCCAAGCAAGCCGGTCAGGAACAATACACGCTGGATGTCTGCACCTTGGGCATCAATATGTTCCGCGCCCTGCTAACCTACCTCAAACCGGTATTGCCAGCACTGACAGCCAAGGCCGAAGAATTCCTGGGCGAAACCCTGAGCTGGGCGGCGCCGGTGCAGTTCCGTGGTGGCGACCAGATCAACACCTTTGTGCCTTTGTTAACCCGCGTAGAGAAAGACAAGGTCGATGCCATGCTTGAAGCCAGCAAAGAAGCCCTCGCCAGCGCTGCCCCCAAGG
>DATJLH010000106.1:0-8036 GCA_035490615.1 Cellvibrio sp. | reverse complement strand
AGTTGATGAGTGTCTTGCTTTAAGCGAAGGCCTTTTTCAGATCACCAATGAGCCTTTCGATATCAATGCGGTCTTTGAGCAAGCCGAGTTTGTTGTGTGCCATGCAGGTATGGGAATGGTTAATCGCGCACTGTATCACGGCTGCCCCATGCTGGTAATTCCGACACAGCTGGAGCAAATCAACACCAGCATTAGGTTGGTCGATATGCAGGTAGCCGTGTCGGTTAACAACAGTGATACCGAGAGCGATGTTGAAAGAAAAGTGAGCTTGTTGTTTCGTGATTCACAGTATTCCAAAAGGGCTCAGGAATTTTCAGCTAATAATCAATTTCTGACTCCACAAAGCGCTCTCAGTGTTGTTGCTGATTTATGCGAGGATCTCCTTGATTGATCATTTTGGCACAAAACTCGTATCAACCACCTTACTCAATACCTGCTCACTACCATTCACCAACACATGGGCCGTGCAGTTCATGCAGGGGTCAAAGCTCTGTATTGTGCGTTGAATATCAATCGCGGCAAAGTCATCGGCAGTGCGAAAACCGGTTTCTAATATCGGCGTATTCAGTAGTGCTTTTTCCATTGGCCCCGGTGTACGGGCGGGTGTGGTGGTACCGGCGTTGATGCGTGAAGGGATGGCGATCTGGTAATTCTCAATCTGCTGGTTATTGATTACCGCCCAATGCGCGAGGAAGCCGCGACTGGCGCCCCATAATCCCACACCGAGTTGTTTCGTCTGGGCTTCATTTGTGTTTGCATCGGCGGCGTGAGTTTTTGTTTCGCCGGCGGCGAGCAAGCGGCAAGCGCTGTCAATATTTTCTTGGGTGACGGCCAGATTAAACGCAAGTGCATAAGCCCGCGCTCGATTGCGTGCGAAGGTGTTCCAGATGTCTGGGATATGCCATTCAAGTTCGAGGGCCTGTTTGGCAGAACCATTCAGCAGGAAATTCAGACTGGAGCCCGTAGCGTGGAGGTAAGGACTCCTGGGAATTTTTTGCGCAGCGGCGGTGAGGTAGAGGCGCGCATAAGCGCCGACTTCAAAGTTGTGTCCGCGCCAGGTCAGGCTTGATCCCCAGCTATAAGCGTTTGCATTGGTATTTTTGATGGCTTGGTTTTTTTTATTCCAGGGGTGACGCTCACTGATGGCGTTACCCAATGGGTCTTGTTTGATCAGGTCAGCATCGGGGATGTTTGTGCGGGTTTGAAAGGAATAATCCAGACTCTCTTCCATTCCGGCATTCAATTGGCTCAGTGAAATACAGGCGAGTTTACCGTTGATAACTGCTGCAGGTGTGGACCAACGATATTGCCCCCAGATATCGCACGTTTGGTAGCGGCCATCATAGTGGTCTGGATGATCCCATTGACCAAAGTCCAGCAGCGAGGCATCGCTGCGTCCCAGGTCTTCGTAGCGCGGGTTGGCTGCTAACATAAAATCAAAAACATCATCCCAGATAGCGGCCGCCTTTTGACTGTATTCCATGAAGGGTTGCAATAGCTTGCTGAATTCGGCGAGTTTATGTGCATCGGCGGTGATACTGACCCCGCCGGGAATAATGGATTCAGAGTGGGGATATTTTCCGCCCAGTAGAACGTAAGCCTGGCGGGCCAGAGACACCATCTGTAATGCTTCCCGGTAAAGTGATCCCGTACCCTTGTTCAATTCAACCATGATGTCGCTGATGCGTGAAAAGCCATGCAAGTGCACAAACTGACTCTTGCTTTGTTGCGCCCTGGTCCAGATATCCGGGTTGGTTTTTTCAATAACGGCCTGGGAATAATCTGGCCCCGCCAGTACAAATAAATGCATACAGTTGTCGCTCAGGTATTGGCAACTGAGCAGTAAATTTCGCAGCACAATCCCGAAGGGCGGCGGTTTTATACCCAGCGCCATTTCAAGGCAAAGCGCAGACGCGGTGGCGTGTACCCCGCCACAAATACCCGAAGCAGTGGCGCTGACCAGCCCGACTTTATCCAGTGCGCGTCCCGGTAGCAAGGATTCGTAACCGCGAAAAAATGTTGCTGCGGATGCGGCCTCAACGATACTTTTATTATCCAGATCCACACGGCAATTTACCGCCAAACCACCTTCCAGGCGGCTCATCGGATCAGCGCTGTGTAAAAGGCTGGCAAGGTGTTGTCGTTTTACCAGCTCTTGCATGCCGGGGCTCAGCCGCGGTGCGTGAGCATCCCGCTGTTGTTGCTTGGTGGTATTGATGAGTGCAGCTAATTCCAGTTCCATTGTGTGCTCCGTATGTCAGGCTTCTGCGGTTAAGTGTGCTTCTTCAACTTCCCAATCCGGTGCGGCGATATGGCCGTACCAGGCTTTCTCCGGTGCATCACCATAAAGCGCGTTCCTGACCTTGATCCAGATCTGGTTGCCCCAGTCGTAATGCCAGTACAGGATAGGGTCGTTGAGAAAACCTTCGCTGCGTAGCGCCCAATCCATCAGGCGGCGATTCCACAAGCGTTCATCGTCGTCGGGGATAAGTCCCTGTTGCCATTGTTTTTCAAAATAATCCGTCGTGCTCGCGTCAATAATTTCTTCAAAACGGGTGCCCATGTTCATCCAGCGGCCGGTGCTTTTCTGGCGCAAGGTGACATCGATCGAAGCGCCGGTAATATGAATCGGAAAGGTACGGGCATCTTGCGGATTAAAATTGCGCGGATCGCGCACGTAGCCCAAGGCATATTGTCGCCACATAGCTTCATCGCCATGGGGAAGTTCGCGACGACCACGTTCGTAAAAAAACGTCCATAAGCCCCGTTGGCATTCGATGGGGCGATAAGCATCCAGTATCAACAGTTCAGCATTGTAGGGGGCGAGTAACTGATTGGCGCGCGCCAGTTTTTCAGCAATGGTTTTTCTCAGCCAGCCTTCCTGGCGCGAGCCTTGAATTGGCTTTTTATAAGGTGGATTGCTGCCGTCGGTAATAGCGTGCCATGACAAAAAAGGCAAATCATAATGCTTCAGGTTGACCAATGGTTCCCGGTAGAACGGCGATTGTTCATCAATCGGGATATGAAAATGCGGTGCGCGAATCAGTTGCAAATCGACTAATGGAATCGTGTGGTCAATGTCATACATACCTGGTCGTCCTTTAGGTTATGAAGCGTCGAATATTTCGCTGGCATTGGCCAGCACTCGCATCTTGTCAGCGAAAAGCGGGCCGCTGTAGCGTCGCTCCAGTAGCGCCAGTGAATGAATTTTCCGGCGCGTTGGTTGATCAATGGCATTGATGAGATAGCGAAAATTATCCGCTGTTTCGTTGAACAACCGGCCGAGGCAGCGTGCGGTGGGTGATGTCTGCGGGTCGCACAACAACCGCGCAAATGCATCGAGCGATTGCCATTGGCTGCTATTGATCTGGTATTCAATATCGGGATAGCGATGGGCCAGGGTTTTATCAACGGTAAAAATATATAACCAGATACAGTTACGCACCTGGAGCTGTTCAAACCGCGCTTGCATAAATTGTTGCTGCGTGCCGGTCACGTTGATGTCGTTGATAACGATCACCGATTTACGCTGAAACTGGGTTAACAGGCTTTTGCTGTCAATATGTTGTTGAACGCGTTGCCGTTCAGCGATGCGCTCTTGCAGATTATTCCTGCTGTAGTTGTTGTAGTGTTTGATGTCCTCTGCGGTGCGAATCTCTACTTGCTGTGGACTCAGGCGCGGTTCTATCAACGGAATATAACAACCCTGTTGTTGCAGCGTGTCCTGAATCTGCCGTGCCATCAGGTTAGCCGCGGCAGGCAACTGATAAAACGCCGGGGCGGTCAGTATCCATTGGTCCTGTTGAAAGCTATTTTTTTGCAATACGTCGAGCGCCAGTTGGCTTAACGCTTGAGAAAAAAAATGCACGTGCGGTAAATAGCCAAGCTTCATCCCGGGATAATGACGATAGCGCGGCTGATCCAGCAACAAGGGCAGTGAATTGACATCTTCCAATGAGTGGACGTGGCTTGTCCGGCTTGACGATTGCGTAACTGATCTTTCCATTGGTGTGCGCGTCCGGGGCATTTTTTATCGCTGTTGTTATACACCGTCGTTGCCACACAGCGTTGGTGCGGCACGACGGTTATCAATTACCGCTAGCGGAGATCAAAGGCCGAGCTTTTAATCATCTTACTATTAACCGCTTGTTTTTGCGCTGCAGGCAAGGCACTGGAAGGCACGGCATCCAGCTCCTTACCTTTTCCGCCCACGCCGTTTGCCAGGAAGCTGAAGTCGCGCCCAAGTTGCTGCGCGGCGCCATGGCAGCCCTGACAACCACCCATGCTGAATTGTGCTGCCGGGACGGGTTGGTTTTGTTGCACATTGAGTGACACGTTGTTGTAAGTGGTCGGCGGTGTTGAGGTATTGAGTTTCGGGTCAGGATAAACACATTGTGTATTGCCTATGTCGCCACGACAATTTACAAAATATTGTTGGCTCTTATCCTGTATGCCCTGCACAGGCACGCCGCCATTTAGCAAAATGCCGGTGAATAATTGAATGCCGGGTTGGCTACTTTCCACCACGATATTTGCGAGAAAGTAGTTGCTCGCAGTTGAGTCGCTGGTGGGAACCGCCTGTACACCTTTGAGGCGATAATTGGCCCAGATATTATCCTTGTCCAGGCTTTTTATCAGCGCGTTCACATGGTTGTTCACGTCGTTAACTTCTTTGATGATCGTGTTTGGTTGCACTACCGTCGTGTAGTCTTGCGAGATGGCGCCGGCATCGGGTAAGTCGTAAGTGGTTTGTTTATTTTGCTGTGCCGGTTGGCCGGGCGCATTGATTGAATAGGCTCCCGTTGCGGTAGCCGTGTGCGGATCATCGCTCGGTGTCTGGTAAGACAGGTTATTGTAAGTGGTTTTGTAAGCCGGATCGGTAATCGTGTTATTGCTATCGCGGGTTACCGCATCCACATGTTCAAAGGTGGTAAAGATAAACTCCTGATAGTTGGCGGTCTTTTGGATGATGTGCAGGGCGATCAACGTGAAGGTATCGGTATGAATCGTTGGTACACCACTGGCATCTACGATGTAATAGGTTGCGCTGGCCTGGTGATAGTTTTGGGGATTGGAATTTTTTATATCCTTAACCCGGCGCCAGGCTGATTTCACTTCTACAACGCCGTCAGGGAAATCCCAGGACACCGATGAACTGGGCGCTTTACGTGCAGGGTCAAGCGCGTAGCTTGCTTCAATTTCATTAACCTTGGCCATAAATAACACCGGGAATTCCGGCGCATAGGAATTCTGATAGTACAGGAAGTTTTGGCTGATCTGGTTGGTTTCATCCAGGTAAACATAATTTTGACCTGACACCGTTAACGGTACCGTCTTATCACTGTTGTCCGTGTAAAAGGTGTAATACACCGGCAGCTGCTGAATAGGTGAGGGCGGTTTTTGACTGGTGTAAAACGGAAAGGCTTCGGTGCGGTGATAAAAGCTTTCGAACACCAGGGGATTATCAACGCCGGGTGATGTGCCGGTATCAATAAAATTATTCTTGCCATTACCCACAGCGCGTCCCTGGCCGCTGCTGAGTGTGGCGCTGGTTTGTTGTGTTGCGGCAATAAACAAGCGCCAGGCGTAGTTGGCAAACTGGGTCTGGTTCGCGCCGCTTACCAGGTCGGCAGGAAAATCTGTGACCGGTTTGGTCAGGTCATCTTTGGTAATGCTGCCGCCGTTATCCGGTGTGGCAGAAAAAGCCGTGTGTGCGGCAAAAATTAATAGCAGTGCGCTGGTGATTTTAAGAAAAAAGGGTTGCGGTTGCATTGGATGAATCTCCATGAAAATGTCATCGATCGGCTGTTATCCACCTCAAGCCGTTGCTTTGTTCCACTCGTGGTTGTGAGGTATCTCGCCTTTGGCGAGAGGTGCAATCAGTTCAACGGAAAAGCTTTCATCCAGGGGCGCCACCCAAATACGGGATGAAAGATTCACTTTAAAGAGTTCAAATAACTTGTCGTCGTCTGCCCGGGTTTCGCTGTACACCCGGCGGTCAATCAATTGATAAAACTCAATGGGCACGAAGTCATCGCGCAATTTCACATGGGCGGTTTGTTGGCCATCGCTGACCCACCATTCAAATTTCATTTCACTGTTGCAGCGGTTCACGCAATTTTCGTTTTGCATAACGGTGAGGCAGTCGCGATCAGCGCAGCCCGTCACATAATTGAGTGAATCGAGCACGCCGGGGCCGGGGTGACCGCTCACCACAACAAGGTTGTCGCGGCTCCATAATTGCTTTTGTGAGAGCGCCAGTGCTGCAACTTGCATCGCGCGATAACCCACCGCCGTTCCCCACCAGAGCGAACGCTGGTGTTGTGCGGTGGCTTCCTGATAGTCGAGTGTGAGTAACTTGCCGTGGTCGAGTACACGGATAAGTAATCCTTCTGCAGGAAGATGATCAAGAGAGGAGATAGCGTTCATGAGAAGATCCTTTTTAACGTAATTTGAATTACTGGAAGATTTGGCAGTGCTAACAAATGCGTGGCAGTTGTTCGCCCACCAGCATGTCCACTATGCGTTTACCCCCAAAGCTGGTTTGCATATGAACGCGGCCGGCGCGACCTTCGGCCAATACTGAACCAATGTCGGCGGCGTCCTGGCCGAGTGGGTGCGCGCGCATGGCGGCCAGAGCGGCAGCGGTTTCCGCTTCGGGCACCACGGCAACCAGTTTGCCTTCGTTGGCGAGATATAGCGGATCAAGCCCGAGTATTTCGCAGAAGCCTTTGATCTCAGTGCGAATCGGTGTACGCGCTTCATGAATTTCAATCGCGTAGCGCGAGGTCTCGGCAATTTCGTTAAGCACTGATGCAATGCCCCCGCGCGTCGCGTCGCGAATAAAACGCGTATTGGGCGCCGCGCGCAGCAAACTTTGAATCAAGGTATGTAAGGGCGCGCAATCACTTTCTATGGGGCAGGAGAGTTGCATATCACCGCGCGCGTTGAGGATCGCGGCACCGTGATCTCCTAAAAAGCCGTTCACCAGAATGTGATCGCCGGGGCGGGCTTGATGTGCACCCAATTGATAGTCTTTATGGATGACACCTACACCGGCAGTATTGATAAAAATTTTGTCGCAACTACCGCGTTCGACCACCTTGGTATCGCCGGTCACAATGTGTACACCCGCCGCTCTGGCGGTAGCGGCCATGGACGCGACAATCTGGCGCAGAGTGTCAACCTGCATGCCTTCTTCGATAATCATGGCGCAGGTTAGATACAAGGGTGTGGCACCGCCCACGGCCAGGTCATTGACCGTGCCGCAGATCGCCAGCTTGCCGATGTCGCCGCCGGGAAAAAATAGTGGATCTATCACGTAGGAATCGGTGGTCATTGCCAGACGGTCGCCGTAGCTCGCCAGATCTTCCAGAGAAAAGCGTGCCTGGTCTTCCAGTGTATTTAACGCGGGGTTGCTGAATGCATCGATAAAGACATCATCGATTAAATCGCGCATGGCTTTACCACCGCCGCCGTGAGCCAGCGTAATAACATGACTGACTAGCTTTCCCTGGCGAATCCGGGATGTTGGTGTGTTTTCGTCAGTCGGTTTTTTTTCTGCGATATTCATGCTCTGAGTTCCTCAATGTCATCTTCCATTTGCACCGCATCAATGCGATCGCCGCCGTACAGGTAATAGGCTGCGCAGGCGCCTTCGCTGGATACCATCAGTGCACCGACCGGGGTTTCCGGCGTGCAGGCTTTGCCGAATACTTTGCATTGCCAGGGTTTTATTGCCCCTTTCAACACTTCGCCACACTGGCAGGACTCCGGGTCGGCAATCGTGACGGTTTGGGTAGAGAATTTTTTCTCGGCATCATAGGCGCTGTATTGTTTATTCAGCTGCACGCCGGAGTGATCAATGGAGCCCAGGCCGCGCCACTCAAAAAATTGGCGCAATTCAAACACCTTGCTGATTGCTTCCAGGGCCATCCTGTTGCCGTGTTCCGGTACAATGCGGTTGTATTGATTTTCCACTCGCGCTTCACCGGCTTGTAATTGTTTCAGGACCATCCACAGGGATTGCAAGATAT
>DATJLH010000105.1:0-9443 GCA_035490615.1 Cellvibrio sp. | reverse complement strand
CGCAGTCGTCGCCGGCGCTAATATCTCGCTCAACAAATGCACCGGCAACAACAGCCAATGGCGCATCGACCACCTACCCAACGGCACCCAACGTCTCGTCGCCCGCCACAGCCAACAAGTCATGGACCTGGCCCACTGCGGCCTGGCCAATGGCACCAACGTGGCACAGGCGCCAGCACTGGATACCATTTGCCAAACGTTTCAATTAAGAGTGGTGGAGTAGTTTTGTTGAGGTAATGATGGATGTTTGGTATGGCGATGGCGAAAAAAATATCGACTCACTAAGCTCTCAATCCGGTACCGGGTGGTGGCATTAGTTTCATGTGTATGAGGAGCTGCCCGGACTGGGGTGCTATCGCAACTTATATCGATGGTTAAGAAATTTGCAGGCCCTTGAGTTTTGGTGTTTTCATGTGAGAGAGGAGGATTCTGAACGCTATAGCATGCGGTAGTTGTGAATGGCTAGCTGAACTTTAGTTTTAGTTGTTGAAATTTCAGTTGGTGGCTTGTTGTGCGCGCCATGGGTTATGCAATTTACTAATTTTATCGATATTTTCGGGAAATAGATCTACTAGCATAAATTTCTTTAAATCCGCTTCAAATTTTCTCATTTGATCATTCACAAATTGGGATTTAAGTTGTTCTTCCGTTTTATCAAATACTCCGCCTTGAGCGCTAAGCGTTTGGGCTATAATTTTTATTCGCTTCTCTAATGGTTCTTTATTCTGAAATATAGATACTGCAATTTCTGCCGCTTTAACAAAAAGCAGTTCAGCTGTAAAAAGCTTCAAGTCATTTTGTGTAGAGTTCGTATTTAGTGCTGATACTATCTCGGCGCTACTTTCCTCTGAACAAATAGAGGTATAGAACTTAATTAGGCCTTTGTAAATATTATCAGGAAAGGTCTTTTCATAAGGGGCAATTAAACCCCAAAAAGGAGCCCTAGGAGTATTTGAAATGTGGCGAATAATATGAGCACCATAACAAGACGCTAAAACGACGAGAAGATTTCCTTTCATTATGAGATTCAGTTGACTTAGATTATCCAATAGTTCGTGCCACTCTATATAATTATTTCGACTGAACTGTATCCCATGTTCATTTCCATGTGCATCAATGTGTAATATTGGAAAAATCCCATTTAACTTGGCATCCATTATCAATTTTTTTAAATGTCGAATAAACTCGGATTTCTTTGATACTTCCGAATATTCTGTCGTTAGTTTTTCGGGTTGATATGTTTTCAAAAATTCAAGATCGTCGAATACTTGTCGACCCGTTTTACTGTCCCCTATCTCAAGAGATTCGATAATGGCTATCTTATTAAATTGAAAGCTGTTCAATTTTACTCTCAAACGTTTTTTGATCAGGCGCAATTTTAATTGACGTGTTGCTATACTTTTTCTACAAATATTGCCAATACATTAAAAAGGGGGGTGGGAGGTAATTTAATGGTTTATATGCCAGCTAGGATCTCTCAGAAGCCTCATCCCATTGCGAAATAAATCCACGCCTTAACATATACCCTTCCCAGGAATTATAAATTTTCTCTATCCAGTATTCGGAACTACCTTCACAGGGAATTTGAATGCCAGCCTTGTCGTCAGCAATGGCTTTTTCATTCATTTGCCAGAAAAAGTAACTTAATGCCTGTGCTTCTTCAGGCGTTTTTACATCACCACTTTCTATTATTCTAGAAATATCAGGTTTGTTTAGCCTGTTGGCAAAATGAAGAGCAACTATTTTTTCCTCGTTGTATTTATAGGTAATCATAGCCCTTTGCCTCCATTTTTTATAACTGACATTCTATGGGCCAGCATTTTTAATTTTGCCACAAGTTGCTCAACCGTCATCTGCTCTGTGGCGGTAAGGAAGTAATGTCTCGGGTTGTCATTATCCACTACGAAGGCAAGACCGGGAGGGATGTCCGATTTTTCCAGGGTGAAATATACATCAATCGCTTTTCCAGGGTTTCTGCTTTCTTTCATTTTGTATGCAGATTTCAAATGCTGCCAATGGACAGAGAATGACAGGCCCATTTGATTGTGCGGCAGAATCCATTTCTCATCAGGAGAAAAAAGAAAATCTTTCTTTCTTACACCCTTGATAAGAATATCGTCTTTTCCGACGCCACTCTTTCTGTATAAGGTTGGGTGATGAAGCCTGGGGGTTGGTCTGGCGATAAAGCCTTCGAAATCCTTGATGACTTCTCTCAGGTCTGTCAGTGTTTTGAAAATCTGAGACATAAGTATCCCTGCTATTCGCATGAGTTTCGCAAAGCTCGCGTTGCGCGAGCATCCATATTTAATATCCAGTCATTCGGGTAACCGGAGGGTTTAGGTAGATATATTCTGCTGCTCCCGCGCCACCAATTCCTCTTCAATAAAATTCAACGCCTCATCAATCAACAACAACATCGAATGCTTCGCCCGCTCCGCATTACGATTCTTGATCGCATTAAACACCTTCGCATGATCCTCCACCACACCTTCATGGTTCGCCTTGATTGGGCTCGTATGGCGAATACTCACGCGCAACGCCGTCTGGATAAAATCACGCAGACGAATATAAAAACGATTCTGGCTTGCATACAGAATACTGACATGAAACGCGATATCCGCCTCCAGCTCAGCCTCCATATTGTCGCCCGCCGCCTTCATGCGTTCGAGTGCAGCTTCAATCGCATCGATTTTTTCCGGCGTCGCATAACGCGCTGCGAGTGATGCCGCTTCCGGCTCAATCGCAATGCGCATCTGCAAAAATTCTTTCAACACTTTCATGGACGGATTGCTTTCCAGCGACCAGCGCAACAAATCCGTATCGAAAATATTCCACTGCTCTTCCGGTTGAATGCGAATCCCCTGGCGCGGTTTACTGGAGATCAAACCTTTGGCAGACAGCATCTTTACCGCTTCGCGCACCGCGCTGCGGCTCACGCCGAATTTTTCACACAGTTCCGCTTCAGTGGGAAGGCTTTCATTTTTATCGTAAACACCACAGACAATCTGACGACCCAACTCCTGTGTCATGCGCTGTGAGAGATTAAAATTTCGATCGAGAATAGACATAAAATATTGTCCGTAATAGAGCGTGAAGTTGCGCAAGCATATCGCCTTGGTTGGGCGATTACAATCATATTATCTGAATCTACGCGCCGCGCCGGACGGGGGTTTCAGCGCAAAATTCGCCGATTCACCGCTGTGGTTTTTCAGGCGTCGAACCCGCCGTTAATGGGCAGAAGTGCTAGAGTAAATAGCAGTGGGCAAAGGCCCGCCGGATGTTGTCACCATTAATCCCAGGGACGCCAGTTGATGCGTTGTTCATTCTTGTTGTCATTCATTACTCGTATCGGCGGCTTGCTTCTGGCATTGGCCCTGATGGCCTGTGGCCCTTCGGCTCGCGACCCCCTGCGCGTGGCAACCTTGCCCTGGCCCGGTTATGAGACGCTGCACCTGGCCCAAAGCCTGGGTTACCTCAATGAACAGGATCTCCGTCTGGTGGAGTTGGTCAACACCAGCCAGATCGCCTCGGCGTTGCGTAACGGCACGGTTGCTGCCGCCACAATTACCCTTGATTCTGCCTTGACCTTGATGCAGGAAGGGGTGGATCTGCAGGTCATCCTGGTGATGGATTATTCCCTGGGTGCGGACGCGGTCATCGCCCGCCCGCCTATCGCAACGCTGGAGCAGATGCGTGGCAAGCGCGTCGCGGTAGAAAGCGCTACCGTCGGCGGCGTGATGCTGGATGCCTTATTGACTGAAGCGGGGCTGCAGGTAGGTGATATCCAACTGGTATCCATGACCGTCAATGAACATCTCGCGGCCTACCGCCGGGGGGAGGTGGATCTGGTGGTGACATTTGAGCCCGTCTCTACCCTGTTGCTGCAGGAGGGCGGGCTGCGTCTCTATGACAGCCGCGCGATTGCCGGTCGCATCATGGATGTACTGGTGGTGCGCAAGGATATGATTGTCCGCTACCGGTCAGGCTTACAGGCGTTGCTGAACGCCCATTTCCGTGCGCTGGATTATCTGGCGCAATCACCCGCCGATGCGCACGCGCGCATTGCACCTTATCTGCGTGTATCGGCGGAGCAGGTCGCCACCATCATGGCCGGGATTCGTCAGCCATCCCTCGGCGATAACCATCGGCTGCTGAACGGCACACGGCCGGAGCTGGTTCGTGTTGCCGGTGAACTGGCCGACTTTATGGTGCAGCGCCGGCTGCTTCGGGGCGCGCCTTCAGTGGATCACCTGGTACAGCCGGATTTTCTACCACCGTCTAATTTATTTACGGCGCACTCATCCCGGCAGGCTCAACCATGAGAATCTATCGGAGCATCAACCTGCGGTTGTGGTTGCCGGTCATCATCCTGGGTGCCTTGTTGTTGATGATGTCGCTGGGAGCCCTGTGGCGCTATGAAAACCAGACTCGCCAGGTTGAGGCCGATGTCCTGGAATCACTGCAAAAACGCATGGCCCGCGACCGGCGCCACATCGAAAGTTTGCTGCGTATGGACCAACAGGGCCTGGTGGCGGAATGGATTGCTGATCTGGGCGGCATTCCGGATGTGGAGCTGGCGGTACTTATCGACGACCAGCGCCATATCCTGTTTGCCAGCCACCCCCTGTGGCCCGGCCAGTCCCTGGACGCCATCGCGGATCACTGGGACGCGCGCTGGATTCCCACGGATGTGCGGCGCTACCAGGCGCAGGTGACTATTGTTCGCGGACAGCCGGTGGTCAACGCCTATCAGCCGATCTATATGCCAAGCCAGCCGGGGGAAATCCGCTCTGACCGGATCGGCGCCATCCTCTTGCAATACAGCCTGAACAACAACAAAGCCGAGGTGCGGCAAGCGGTGTTGCGCAGCAGCCTGGTGAACTTGGGCATCGGCACTCTGGTGATGTTGCTGATGATGTGGATGCTGGATCGCTGGCTGGCGCGCCCTTTGGGTTACCTGCGTAACCAGGTGGGAGAAATCAGCCGCGGCCATTTCAA
This sequence comes from Cellvibrio sp., assembly GCA_035490615.1. Classification (GTDB taxonomy): domain Bacteria; phylum Pseudomonadota; class Gammaproteobacteria; order Pseudomonadales; family Cellvibrionaceae; genus Cellvibrio. Next base: position 4,445 of record DATJLH010000105.1, on the reverse strand, counting down.
TATACCGATGAACATTGTGGGCGATGGTGAAATGGCGGCCCTCGCCGCTGCGGTGAGCAAGATGCAGGCGGACCTGGCCCAGGCGAATGAAGCCCAGATCCAAACGCAAAAAGAACTGGAACAGTTCAAGAATACCCTCGACCAGATCCTGGATGGAGTGTTTATCGCCAGCACCGATAACTTTCGCTTCCTCTACGCCAACCAGGGCGCCCAGCGCCAGTTGGGCTACACCCGGGCGGAGCTGCTGGGCATGAGCCCACTGGATATTAAACCCGATGGTGATTCGGAATTCCTGCGCGAACGCATGCAACCATTACTGGATGGGCGTGTGCCCGCCATCAGCTTTGAGAGTCAGCACCGTCACAAGAACGGCCATGTCTTTCCAGTGGAAGTTTTTCTGCAAGTGATACACCACGAGGGTGAGGCATCGCGTTTTGTCGCCATCGTGCGCGATATCACCGCGCGCAAATACGCCGAGGCCGAACTGCGCGCGAGTGAGGCGCGCTTCCGGGTGTTGTTCGAGCAGGCCGGTGTCGGGGTAGGGGTGATCGAGACGGCCAGTAGCCGTTTTATCCGTATCAACAAGAAATATGCCGATATCGTGGGCTATTCCGTGGTGGAGATGTTGCAGATGGACTGCACCATGATCACCTACCCGGATGACCTGGCGCCGGACCTGGCCAATATTGAGCGGCTCAAGGCCGGTGAGACTGACGAATTCACCATGGAAAAGCGCTATGTGCGCAAAGACGGCAGTATCTGCTGGGTCAATCTGACGGTCTCGCCCATGTGGGAGGCCGGGGCGCCCTTTGACTATCACGTGGCGGTGGTGGAAGACATCACCGCGCGCAAGCACAGCGAAACCATGCTCGGCAGCCAGATGACGGTACTGGAGATGATCGCGCGCCGTGCGCCGCTGGCTGAGATCCTCACCACCTTGATTCACGCCGTGGAGGCCCAGGCGCCGGAGATGTTGTGTTCGGTGCTGTTGCTCGATGCCGAGGGGCAGCATCTGCGCCACGGCGCGACATCCAGACTACCCGTGGCCTACAGCAGCGCTATTGATGGAGCCGCTATCGGTGAAGCAGCGGGCTCTTGCGGGACGGCGGCATTCCGGGGCGAGGCCGTCATTGTGACGGATATCGCCACCGACCCCTTATGGAAAGACTACGCCCACTTGGTTTTGCCCCACGGTTTACAGGCCTGCTGGTCGACCCCTATCTTCAGCGCGCACCACCGGGTATTGGGAACCTTTGCGGTTTACTACCGCCAACCCGGTTCACCGACACCGCGCCATCAACAGATCATTGCGATGGCGACCCACACGGCGGCCGTGGCTATTGAGCGGGAACAGTCCGAAGCCGCCCTGCGAGACGGTGCGGAGTACACCCAGACCATCCTCGATAATGTGGCTGACGGCATCATTACTACCAACATCCAGGGCACCATCGAGTCGTTTAACAATGCGGCTGCGCGTATCTTCGGCTACAGCGCCGAGGAGATGCTGGGCCAATCTGTGAATCTCCTGATGCCCGGCTTGTACGAGGACGACGGTAACGGCCAGCAGGAGGGGCTCAAGGATGTGCTCTCCCGCGTGCTCGGCAAGCGGCGCGAAATGGAGGGGCAACATAGGGACGGCTCCACGTTTCCCATGGAGCTATCGGTATCGCGGGTATTGCACAATGGCCAGGTCAAGCTGATCGGCCTGGTGAGTGATATCTCGGAACGGCGCCGGCATGAAGAGCGTATCCAGCGGCTGGCGTTTTACGATTCCCTGACCGAATTGCCTAACCGCCGCCTGTTGATGGATCGCTTGCAACACGCCCTGGCCAGCAGCGCGCGCAGCGGCTCATTGGGTGCCCTTTTGCTGCTCGACCTCGACCACTTCAAAAACCTTAACGATACCCACGGCCATGATGCCGGCGACCTCCTCTTGTGCCAGGTGGCAGAACGCCTTACCCGCTGTGTGCGCGAAGGCGACACTGTGGCCCGGCTCGGCGGCGATGAATTTGTGGTGGTGCTGGAAAGCCTGGGCAACAACGTGCATGAAGCGGCGGCGCGGGCCAAGGCGGTGGGCGAGCATATTCTGTCGCTGCTGAGCCAGACCTACCTGCTGGGCGAGATTGAGCATTACAGCACGCCCAGCATTGGGATTACGCTGTTCAGCCAGCATGCCGAAACCGTGGATGTGGTGCTGAAACGGGCGGATGTGGCCATGTACCAGGCCAAGGCCGCCGGGCGCAATACACTGCAATTCTTCGATTCCGACCTCCAGGCCTCCCTGGCAGCGCGCACCGCCCTGGAAACGGATATGCGTCTCGGCCTGGCCCAGGAGCAGTTCATGCTGTTTTATCAGCCCCAGGTCGATGGCGAAGGTCGTATCACGGGCGCCGAGGCCCTATTGCGTTGGCATCACCCGGTAAAAGGGATGATCTCGCCCGCCGATTTTATTCCGCTGGCTGAACAATCCGGTTTCATCCTGCCGTTGGGGCAGTGGGTGTTGCAAACGGCCTGCGAGCAACTGGTGCACTGGGCCGGCGATCCCACAACCCGCGAACTGACCCTGGCGATCAATGTCAGTGCGCGCCAATTCCGCCAGATCGGTTTTGTCGAGCAGGTGCTGGATGTCATCCAGGCAACCGGTGCCGACCCGACGCGCATCAAGCTTGAGCTGACCGAGAGCCTGCTGGTGAACAACCTGGATGACGTGATCGGCAAGATGCGCGCCCTGAAAAGTTGCGGCGTGGGCTTTTCCCTGGATGACTTCGGCACTGGCTATTCTTCCCTTGGCTACCTGCGCCAATTACCCCTCGATCAACTCAAGATCGACCAATCCTTTGTGCGCGATGTATTGGTTGATCCCAACGACGCCGTGATCGCCCGCACCATCATTGCGCTGGGTCTTAGCCTTGGTTTATCGGTGATTGCGGAAGGGGTGGAGACGGAAGGCCAGCGCGCCTTCCTGGCCACCAATGGCTGCTATGCCTATCAGGGTTACCTGTTTGCCCGACCCATGCCGGCGGCGGAGCTTGATGTGTTGTTGCTCTCGCGCAGTGGAGTACTGAGTTAATTCGTTGGGGGCGTTACGGCAGGGCCTTCAGCGGAAGAGGGAATGGGCGTGGCGGGCTCTTCCTGCGGTGCTGATTTTGATGGTGGGTTTAGCAAGCGCCAGTCATCCACTTCGGGATGAAAAAAACCGCTCTCTTCGTAGGCTTGTTGAATAATGCCGCGCTCCTTCATCAGGGTGATGCCTTTCTGCAAGGCCTCGTAATATTCCTGCCCGCGCGGATGGCGGCGGCTGACTGGCCAGTGCCGGGTGCCGTTGATGGCTACCTTGATGCCTTCGATAGGAATCAACTCCATGTCATCGAGCACTATCTTCATACCGGCGGAGGGTTGAAACGGCGCAAGCGTGAAGTCCGCGCGTCCGGCGCTGACCATCCGCACCATATGAATCCAGTCGGTGGTGAAATACAGGTGATGGATATCCAGGTTTTTTAGAGTGGCGACATCCGCATACCACTGGATGCTGGAGACGGCGCGCAACTGGCGCAGGTCTTCCAGGGTTTTGGCAGCCAGTGCCTTCTGGTTTTCGGGCGAGGTATACAGGCCGACAACGAACTCGCCCTCGTCGATCACCGGCTGGGTGATATGGAACAGATCCGGCAGGTTCAGCACATCGGAATACCACACCAGCGCCCCGGAGGAGATCAATTCACCGTCCGCGATCTGGCGCAGGGTGCGCAGGTAATTTTGTTCATCGCGCAGTTCCAGTGATTCTTTGAAGCCGCCCAATTGCAAGGCTTGCTGCAAAAGCACCACCTCAATCACATCCCGCCGCGCACCAGAGCCGCCGTAATAATCAATACTCGCAAGATCCCGCCCGCGCACAAATTGGCGGTAGTCAGCATAGATATCTTCGTAGATAGACACCGCGAGCGGGTAGGCCACCTCGGCTGCCTGACCAGGAACAGACCAGGCAGCCAACAGGCAGGAGGCCAGCGATAACCAACGACGCACCAAAGAATTGCTCATAGACGTAGGAGATAAAAAAGAAGGATTACCCGCCATGGCGACGGAATTAGCTGCAAAGTCAGTCTAGAGATGTGCGTTCGGCCGGGCAAGGACCAACACGCACGACAGTGCGCTACACCACCGCTCGGCGGGGGTTTTTGTAAACATGCCTAGTACTCCACCACCTGCCCGCGATAAATGCGCACCGGTCTGTGGGGTTCCTTGGTGGCACCGGCTAAGGGCGAATCAACCAGTGTGACCTGGCCGCGGTACACCTTGGTGATCTGCTTGGGGGTGTCGGGTTTAGCGGGGCCGGATTTGGCAGCGTCGGGCCTGGACTCATCAAGTTGATCAATCCAGGGTTCACCGGCCAGTGAGAGCAGTTCCTTAATCAGTGTGCGGGTAATCGTATCCTTGCAGTGGTGATGGAA
>DATJLH010000104.1:0-7240 GCA_035490615.1 Cellvibrio sp. | reverse complement strand
AGAACACGCAGCGCAGGAATTGGCGAACCAGTCGGGCGAGGTGGATTACTCTCGCGCGGCGATCCAGTTGGCCGAAGCCTCCGCGCAGTTGCGCACCTTGCAATCCATTCGCAAAAAGCTCGGTAAATAAACACGCTGTTGTGCGTTTACCAAACAAAAAGGGTAGCCCAGGCTACCCTTTTTGTTTTCGTGCAGACCGATAATTTCAAGGTTCACCCAAAGGCACAGGTGCAATCCCTTCGTTGGTCATCACCACCGGTTTTATTGAACCATCCTTAATATAGGTAGAACTGGCCATCGTCATCTTTGAATACCATCTGGTCGATGGGCTGGGCGCCTTTGTGGATCTGGCCGATCAAGGGTTTGCCCAAGGCATGAGGCATCCAGAAACGTCTGCTTGAGAAAAGGCGACCAGATGCCCGGCTGGCTGCGTTGCTGGCGCTGACTTTCGGTCAGGCTGACCGGTAAGTCGGGCGTGGTTTCTCCTGCGGAGTAAGTTGGATAAATCCAGAATTGGTTATCAAAGATCCGTATCTCCGGATCGGCATACCAGCCTGGATCAATGGGATTGGCAGCAAGACTCTGGGCTCCGTATTAGCTGCCGACGAGCAGACATAAAACCTTGATAAAAGATGGCAGAAACGGATTCATAATGTGACCCACTGATTGAATGGCATTGATAGTGTTTGTTGTCCTGCAGTGAAGTCAAAATGTTTAACAAAGCTTATGACGAATCCCCCGGCATGGGCTTGTTGTAACGGCAGCACCAACGGTTATAAACCGTTAGAATGTGCACCGATTTATCCATCCACCTCCACCGAAAGGGAATCAACATGCTCGATATTCTTGTTCTCGCCGCCGGCAAAGGCACCCGCATGCGTTCTGACTTACCCAAGGTTCTGCATCCCGTGGGCGGCAAAGCCCTGGTGCAGCATGTGGTGGATACGGCACGCCAGGTGGGGAGCGAACGCATCTTTATTATCATTGGCCACGGCGCAGAAAAGGTAGAAGAAAAAATGGCCGCGCCGGATGTGCGCTTTATTCTGCAAGCCCAACAACTGGGCACGGGCCACGCCGTACAACAGGCATTACCGCAACTGCGCGACGACGCAACCGTGCTGATCCTTTACGGTGATGTGCCGCTAACGCGCGCCGAAACCCTGCAAAAACTGATCGCCCACGTAAATGATCAACAGATGGGACTGCTCACTGTTAACCTCCCCGATCCCACCGGTTACGGACGTATCCTGCGCGACGCCAGCGGCGCGGTGACTGCCATCGTTGAACACAAAGATGCGACGGACGAGCAACGCCAGGTCAAAGAAATCAACACCGGCATCATGGCGGTGAAGGCAAAGCATCTTCAACAATGGTTGCCGCAACTGACCAATAACAATGCGCAAGGCGAATATTACCTGACTGACATCATCGCCCTCGCCCGCCAGAATGGTGTGGCGATTCAGGTAGAACAACCCAACGCCATCGAAGAAGTGGAAGGCATCAACAATCGCCAGCAACAGGCGGCACTGGAACGTTTCTATCAAAAACAAAAAGCCAACGAACTGATGGTCGCCGGCGCAACCTTGTTGGACCCGGCGCGCTTTGATTGCCGCGGCACCATTACCGTCGGCCGCGATGTGGTGATCGACATCAACTGTGTGTTTGAAGGAGACGTCGTACTCGGCGACGGCGTTACCATCGAACCCAACTGCGTGATCATCAACAGCCGCATCGGCAATAACACCCACATCAAAGCCAACAGCCATATTGAAGATGCAGCCATTGCAGGCGATTGCGATGTCGGACCTTTTGCCCGTTTGCGTCCCGGCACGCAATTGGCGCAGGGGGCCAAGATCGGCAATTTTGTTGAAACCAAGAAAGCCGTCATCGGTGAAGGCAGCAAAGTGAATCACCTGAGTTATATCGGTGATACCACCATCGGCAAAAAAGCCAACATCGGCGCGGGCACCATCACCTGTAATTACGACGGCGTGAACAAATTCAAAACCGAGATTGGGGATAACGCCTTTATCGGTTCCAATTCGGCGCTGGTCGCGCCGGTCAAGGTTGGTGCCAATGCGACCGTCGGCGCGGGCTCGATTATTACCAAAGATGTTGCGGACGAGGAACTGGCTATCGCGCGCGGCAAGCAACGCAATATTCAGGGCTGGGAGCGGCCGAAGAAAAAATCCTGACAGATGCAGCGTAATAACCCGAATGCAACGCAACAACACGTGTGATTTTTTATGCATGAAAATACCGGGGCCGACAACAGCGCCCCGGTAGTAAAAAAATCAAAATAATGTGATCAAACAGCTGTTAGTCAGCTATGAAACCGATATCATCAGGGCTCTCCATTTAACAATAATAACGAGGCCCGGTTTATGAATATCGTCAGAGTTGCATTGATCATGCTTGTCAGCGGATTGATATCCGCCTGCGGCGGCGGTGGCGGAAACTCGCCCGACCCAACGCCTACGCCCTCCAGTTCCAGTAGCAGTGCGGCGAATTCGAGTGAAGCGTCCAGCTCGATAAGTTCTACTGCAATGAGCCAGTCCAGTTCTTCCACCGCCAGTTCCATCGCGACCATTGCTTGCAACGCTAACTTCTCCAGCGTCGGCTCAGCATCCACCAGCTCCACCGCTGCTGTTATAAATCTTGTTCAATCCGTTACGCCATTCATTGTTGTTGATCAATTTGGTTATCTACCCGACGCAGAAAAAGTGGCAGTGATTCGTGATCCGCAAACAGGTTATGACGCGGATGAAAGTTTCACTCCCGGCGCAACCTATCAGTTAGTTAACGCAACTAATGGAGAGGTAGTTTTATCGGGCGCTACATTGGCCTGGAGTGCCGGTGCGACGCACTCTGCTTCCGGTGATAAAGCCTGGTGGTTTGATTTCAGTAGTGTTGATGAACCAGGCGTTTACGCTGTTATTGATGTACAAAATAATCTTCGCTCACCCGCATTCCGCATTGATGCCAATGTGTATAAACCCGTACTGAAACACGCAGTGCGAACTTTCTTTTATCAACGTGCCGGTTTTGCCAAAGAAGAGCCATATGCTGAAGCGGGATGGACAGACGAGGCGAGTCATATCGGCCCAGGCCAGGATAAAAATGCGCGGCTCTATAACGATGCGAATAATCCGGCAACAGAGCGGGATCTTTCGGGCGGTTGGTACGATGCTGGTGACTACAATAAATACACCAACTGGCATGCGGATTATTTAATTGTACTGTTACATGCCTATTTGGAAAATCCGGCGCTCTGGACTGACGATTTCAATATTCCAGAGTCGGGTAATGGTGTTCCCGATTTAATTGATGAAATCAAATGGGGTTTTGACTGGCTGAGCAAGATGCAGGAAGACAACGGTTCCGTGTTGTCAGTGATGGGCTTATCTCATGCTAGCCCGCCCTCCAGTGCGACAGGCCCAAGTTTGTATGGTCCAGCAAGTACCTCTGCAACACTCACCAGTGCATCGGCTTACGCCTTTGGTGCGAAAGTTTTTGCTTCATTGGGAGGAACGGAATTTTGTAATTATGCGAATGAATTAAATACTCGAGCAAACAAAGCCTGGACTTGGGCTAACGCCAATCCCAACGTAACCTTCTACAACAACGTTCCAGAAAATGGCTCGCAAGGCTTGGCTGCTGGTCAGCAGGAAGTCGACGACGCCGGTCGCGCCGCCAAAAAACTTGCTGCTGCTATTTACCTGTTTGCCGCCACCGGCAATACCAGTTACCGCGATTTTGTCGACACACAATATAACGCTGCGCCTATCGACTGGGTATCTCCTTGGAACGAACCGCAATTAACGAACTTCCTGTATTACGCCTCGCTGCCTGATGCGACGGCAACAGTCGCCAACAACATCAAAACCAACTATGCCGCAGCCATGAATACTGGCGAAAACTGGAGCGCTGTGCGCAACAATGTTGACGCTTATCGCGCGTTCCTCGGCGATAGCAATTTCACTTGGGGCAGCAACCGCACCATGTCCCGCAAAGGCACTACCTTTTATAACTTGCTGAGCTTTAACCTCGGCGATGTGGACGAAGCAGAAGTGCGCAACGCGGCGCTGGGTTATATCAACTACATCCACGGCGTAAATCCCCAGGCCATGGCTTACCTCTCCAATATGGGCAGCGTCGGCGCGCACAGTTCGGTAAATGAGTTCTACCATTCCTGGTTCGCCGACGGCAGCGATTTATGGGACAGGGTTGGTGAGTCAGAGTATGGCCCGGCGCCCGGCTTCCTGGTCGGGGGGCCGAACCCGAATTACGATTGGGACGGCAACTGTACCTCGCCTAATCCCAACCCCGGTTGTGGCGCCGCTGCACCAACACCACCCAAAGGCCAGCCGCCAATGAAGTCCTACCTCGACTTCAACACCAGTTGGCCGCTCAACTCCTGGCAGATCACCGAAAACCACAACGACTACCAAGTCGCCTATATCCGCCTGCTCTCCAAGTTCGTGCAATAATCCCCAAGGCCCGGTTCAACCGGGCCCCTTTCTTCCATGTGGGTCGGCTTAGCGCAGCATAAGCCGACAGCCGTTCTCAGTAGGTCGGATTAGCCAAAGGCGTAATCCGACAATGCCCTCTAATAGCGAGATCGCGTCGGCTTACGCTGCGCTAAGCCGACCTACGGGAGCGGTGGCACCGCGTTTCGCGCTTGCATAAAAGTTTCGAAAGCGTAGAATGCCTTTCGTTTCGAAACTTACGGCACGGAGCCGTCCGCAAATGACCAAACGTAATACCCAGCAGCGCCGCCGCGCCATCATTGATTTGCTCAACAGCGAAGGTGAAGTCAGCGTTGAAGCGCTGGCAGCGCGCTTTGAGACGTCTGAAGTTACTATCCGTAAAGACCTGTCCGCCCTTGAAAGTAATGGCTTACTTCTGCGCCGTTATGGCGGTGCCGTCCCGGTGCCGCAAGAACTTATTGCCGACCCTTCTATCGAAAAAGTTTCGGTTCGTAAGCAGTCATTAGCCAAAGCCGCCGCTGAACTCATCCGCGATCACAACCGCATCATCCTCGACAGTGGCAGCACAACCACCGCTGCCCTGCTGCCGGAGTTGTCCCACAAGCAAGGCCTGGTGGTGATGACCAACTCCCTCAGTGTCGCCAACGCCCTGCGCGAACTGGAAAACGAACCTACGATTCTGATGACCGGCGGTACCTGGGACCCGAAATCCGAAGGCTTTCAGGGCCAACTGGCGGAGCAGATCCTGCGTTCCTACAACTTCGATCAATTCTTTATCGGTGCCGACGGGCTGGACCTGGAGCGTGGCACCACCACCTTCAACGAACTCTACAGCCTCAGCCGCGTAATGGCCGAGGTCGCGCGTGAGGTGATCGTCATGGCCGAGTCCGACAAGATCGGCCGCAAGATTCACAACCTGGAATTACCCTGGTCAGCGGTCAGCGTGCTCGTCACCGACGACGGCATCAGCCCAGCCGCCAAAAAACACATTGAACAACACGGCGTACAAGTCATTTGCACCCCGTAGGTCGGATTAGCGCAGCGTAATCCGACAAAACCAAACAACAAAAAACAGCGTCCTCAGACGCAAGAGCCAAAAAAAATCCGGCACAGCACCGGCTCTCCCACGCAGGAGAGAACCAACAACTGAACAGCAACAAACATCATTGGAGAACAACATGTGTGGAATTGTCGGCGCGGTAGCGCAAAGGGATGTGGTGGATATCCTGGTGGAAGGATTACGTCGCCTCGAATATCGCGGCTATGACTCAGCCGGTGTGGCGGTAATCAGCAACAACGGCGAACTGCAACGCCTGCGCCGCCTTGGCAAGGTAAAAGAATTGGCCGATGCGGTAGCTGCAAGCCCGACGCCCGGCGGTACCGGTATTGCGCATACCCGCTGGGCCACCCACGGCGAGCCGAGCGAGCGCAATGCCCACCCGCACGTTTCACCGGATAACATCGCGGTGGTGCACAACGGCATCATCGAAAATCACGCGCGCCTGCGCAGCGAATTGCAAGCGCAGGGTTACAAGTTCAATTCCGATACCGATACCGAAGTTATCGCGCATCTGGTGCACCGCGAATTAAAAACGGCTAATTCATTGCTCGATGCTGTGCAAAAAAGCGTTAAACAACTGGAAGGCGCCTATGGCACCGTACTGATGGACCGCAGCGATAGTTCGCGTCTGGTCGTCGCACGTTCCGGCAGCCCCCTGGTTATTGGTTTGGGCATCGGTGAAAACTTTATCGCGTCCGATCAACTGGCGTTGCTGCCGGTCACGCGCCGGTTTATTTTTCTTGAAGAAGGTGACGTTGCAGAAATCACCCGCCAAACCATCAGCATCTTTGACAAAGACGGCAATCCCGTTGAACGTCAGGCCCACGAATCGACGGCCAGTTACGACGCGGGTGATAAAGGCCAGTATCGCCACTTCATGCTGAAAGAAATTCACGAACAACCGCAAGCGGTGATGAACACGCTTGAGGGCCGTTTAAGCAACGCCAGCGTACTCGACGAAACCTTTGGTAACGGCGCGGCGGAATTATTCAAAAAAGTAAAACACATCCAGATCGTCGCCTGCGGCACCAGTTATCACTCAGCGATGGTTGCGCGCTATTGGCTGGAATCCCTTGCAGGCATTTCCTGCAACGTCGAAATCGCCAGCGAATTTCGCTATCGCAAATCGTTTGTGCAACCCAACAGTTTGATCGTCACCATCAGCCAATCCGGCGAAACAGCCGACACGCTCGCAGCCTTGCGTCTGGCAAAAGAATTGGGTTACCTCGGTAGCCTGACGATTTGTAACGTTGCCGGCTCATCACTGGTGCGCGAATCCGACCTCGCGTTTATGACACGCGCCGGAGCCGAAATCGGCGTAGCGTCTACCAAAGCGTTTACCACGCAATTGGTCGGTTTGGCGATGCTGGTGTTAGCCGTGGGTAAATACAATGGTTTAACCGCCGAACAACAAGCCGACATGGTTGCCGCATTAAAAAGCCTGCCGGCCAAACTCGAAGAATCCCTCACGTTGGCCAATCGCATCGAAGCCCTCGCCGAAGAGTTTGCGGATAAACACCACGCATTATTTTTAGGTCGCGGCGATCAATACCCCATCGCGATGGAAGGCGCGTTAAAGCTAAAAGAAATTTCCTACATCCACGCCGAAGCCTACGCTGCTGGCGAATTAAAGCACGGCCCGCTCGCATTGATCGATGCGCAGATGCCCATCATCGTCGTCGCGCCCAAC
>DATJLH010000103.1:0-13799 GCA_035490615.1 Cellvibrio sp. | reverse complement strand
GGTCATCGGCATTGCCAGCAACGGGCGCGAAGCCGTCGAAAAAGCAGCGGAGTTACGCCCCGATATCATCACCATGGATTTTGAAATGCCGGTGATGGACGGTGTCACTGCTGTCAAGCACATCATGGCCAATCGCCCCGTTCCCATCCTGATGTTTTCTTCGCTGACCTATGAGGGCGCGCGCATTACACTCGATGCTCTGGCGGCGGGTGCAATGGATTTTATTCCCAAAGACTTTGCGGAAGTCTCACGTAATTCCAGTGCGTTAAAAGAAAAATTGCACGAACGTTTGCTGACGCTGGGACGCCACGGGTATCGCTCTGGTGTCAGCGCCCCGACGCGTCCGTCCTCGATTGGCAGCGTCGCCCCGGTTACGCCCGTATCCGCGCCTAAAGCGGTAGCGCCAGTTCCGAAAGTCGCCAGTGCAACAGCGGATAATTATCGCTTGAAAAAAGCCCCCAAACTGCTGGTGATCGGTGCGTCTACCGGTGGTCCGGTTGCATTAAGTGAAGTATTGACGGGCTTGCCGCAGGATTTTCCTTTACCTATCGTGCTGGTTCAACATATGCCGGAAAATTTCACCAAGGCATTTGCCGAGCGGTTAAATCGTCAGTGCAAGATTCGCGTGCGCGAAGCGGTGGATGGTGATGTATTGCAACCCGGCCTTGCGCTGTTGGCGCCGGGCGGCAAGCAAATGATGCTGGATAAACGCAACGGTGGCTGCGTCAGGATTCTGCCTGACGATAATCGCGTAAATTACAAACCGTCGCTAGACATCACCTTCGGTTCGGCGGCCAATACCTTCGGCGATAAAGTCCTGGGAATTGTGTTAACGGGCATGGGTTCCGATGGTTGCAACGGAGCGCGGTTATTAAAGCAAGCGGGTTCGTCCATCTGGTCACAGGACGAAGCCAGTTGTGTTATTTACGGGATGCCCATGGCGGTGGCCAAGGCACAGTTAACGGATAAGGTGTTGAGTCTGAAAGACATCGGTCCACGATTGATACGTGAGGTGATGTAGCGTGGACGTGCTCAGTATTCTTGGTGTCATTATCGGATTTGCCGCGCTGATCGGCGGCAATTTTATTGAAGGTGGTTCAATACAATCACTGATCAACGGGCCGGCAGCCTTTATTGTCATCGGTGGTACTTTTGGCGCTGCCATGCTGCAAACACCGAAGAACAGTTTGAAACGCGCCTGGAAGGTTTTACCCTGGGTATTTCGTCCGCCCAACAATCCTTTCAAGGAAGGTATCAGCAAGCTGGTGCGCTGGGCTCACGCTGCACGTAAGGAAGGTCTGCTGGGGTTGGAGCATATTGCTGATTCAGAAAAAGATCGTTTCGCGCGCAAAGGTTTGCAGTTGCTGGTTGATGGCAGTGAGCCGGAAGTTATTCGGCGTATTATGGAAGCCGAACTGATTATCGACGAACAGCGCGATCTGGACGCAATCAAGTTTTTTGAAAGCATGGGCGGCTACGCGCCTACTATCGGTATTATCGGCGCCGTGATGGGACTGATTCATGTGATGCGCAACCTCGCCGATCCCGAACAGTTGGGGCCGGGTATTGCCGTTGCGTTCGTCGCTACCATTTATGGTGTGGCACTGGCGAATTTGTTGTTCATTCCCATCGCCAATAAATTGCGCATGTGTATCAACGAGCGTTCGCAATACCGCGAATTGATGATCGAGGGCATCATCGCTATTGCTGATGGTGAAAACCCGCGCTCCATTGAACTGAAACTAAACGGTTATTTACATTAATGGTCCGCCGCAGACACGCCGAGGTACATGTTAATCAGGAGCGTTGGCTGGTTTCCTATGCCGACTTTATCACGCTGTTGTTTGCGTTTTTTGTAGTGATGTATTCCATCTCCCAGGTCAACCAGAGTAAATACCGCGTATTATCCGAAACCTTTGAGCACGCCTTTAATTCTCGCCAGGTCACGACTGATACCACCTCCAGCAATCCTGTTGAAAAAATCATTAACCCGATCCAGGTGGGTGAGCCGGCGCTCAGTCCCGATCCGAGTGCCATTGATATTAAAGAGGGGCGTGGTGACGCCGCATCAACGTCTGACGATCAGCTCCAGGAAATTTCCTCGTTGGTTAATGAGCGCTTTGCCGATCTGATTAATGATGAGTTGGTGTCGGTGTCGAGTAACGAATTGTGGTTGCAGATTGAACTTAAGGACAGCATCTTGTTTGCGTCCGGGGGCGCTGAACTCAGTCTGCAGGCCCAGGCCATCTTCGATGAAATCGCCAGTATTCTTAAGGATTATCCAAACCAGATTCAGGTGGAAGGCTACACCGATAACATTCCCATCAGCAGCACACGCTATCCAAGCAATTGGGAATTATCTTCCGCCCGCGCCAGCGCCATTGTGAAGTTGTTGGCGGCGCGCGGTGTAGCTCCCCAACGGCTTTCAGCTGTCGGTTACGGTGAATTTCAACCGGTGGCGAGCAACGAACATCCGGCCGGGCGCGCGCAAAACCGTCGCGTTGCCTTGATGATTGCCCGGCGGAAGATGGAGCGCCCCGGTGCGCCTGTTGATCAACAACTTGAACGCGCGCGGGAGATGGCTCCAGCAGCGCTTGCCCAGCCTCTTGGTAATGCGGCGGGCAATATGGTTGAACAAGTAAACCCGCCTGCAGATGCTGCAAATCCAGCGGCGCAACCGGATGCCGATTGATGTCAATAAATACCCCGGAACTTGCGCCGATGGCTGCGTCAGAAGTGCAACGGCATAGTCTTTGCTTTGCTGTATGATGAGACGGAAAACGAACAACGATTGACGTTGACGAGGATCATTCAGCTTGCGCGTGTTAACCATAGCCAATCAAAAAGGTGGTGTCGGCAAGACCACGACCACAGTGGCGCTCGGCGGTTTGGCCGCAGAGCAGGGCCAGCGTGTGCTATTGCTGGATTTGGATCCTCACGGTTCGCTGAGCAGTTATTTTCGTCAAGATCCCGACACACTCGAGCGCAGTACCTTCACACTCTTTCAGGGGCGCAACAATTTATCTCCCGCGCTGGTGAAATCCCTGATTCAGTCCACGGCTTTTCCCCATATCGATATCCTGCCTTCTGCCACCGCCCTGGCAACCCTGGAACGTCAAGCCATCGGGCAAGACGGCATGGGTCTGGTATTGTCTCGTTCGTTGGCGCAGGTCTACGACGACTACGATCTCACGGTTATTGATACGCCGCCTTTGTTGGGCGTGTTGATGGTGAATGCGCTGGCCGCCTGCCAGCACCTGGTGATTCCGGTACAAACCGAATTCCTCGCGCTCAAAGGCCTTGAACGCATGGTGAATACGCTGAATATGATGGGGCGATCACGTAAAAAAGCCCTGGAATATTCCATCGTGCCGGTAATGTATGATCGCCGTACCCAGGCTTCCATCACCAGTCTGCGTACGATTCGCAACACCTATCCCGATCAGGTATGGGCGGGCCACATTCCGGTTGATACGAAATTTCGCGACGCCAGCAAAGCCGGCGTACCGCCACATTTATTCGATCCCTCGACCCGTGGTGTTGATGCTTATCGCTCACTCTATAAATGGTTGCAGCAAACATGGCTTACTCAGGTGACATCTTCAGGACCTGAGCTTGTCCAGCCCGGGCTCGGGCGATCCGGCGTTGGGCGGCCCGGTCTTGGACCGAGAGGTGCCGGATGAGCAATAAATATTCGCCGCAAGAAGCGTTGCAACATTATTTTGATGAATTATTGGCAGGTGAAGACAAACCTCCGGTTCGCTACGCTGAACCTGGTCTGGCGCAACATCTGGCGCAACAACAGAAACTGGAGAAACTGCTGCAGGCTGCCCGTCCGCAAACAATCCTGGCTTCCCAGTCTGCTCCCGAACCAGTTATCGCTCCGCCAGTACCGGAAATTCAGGAGTGGGAGATTGCTCCTCTGGCACCAGAACCGGAACCAGGCAGTGTTGCAACTCCGAATGCCGTAGAGGAAATCACCCCGTCCGCCGTTGATCCCGGCACGCCGGAAGAAAGCCACTATACTGTAGAAGGATTGGCTTGGGCGGCTAACGGCCGGCCCCAGTGGGCCCAGAAAGATTTTGATGTGCTGTTGTTCCAGGTGTCTGGGTTGACCCTGGCTGTGCCATTGATTGCCCTGGGGCAAATTCAACCGCTGACCGATGAGCTGACCCCCTTATTCGGGCAGGCCGACTGGTTTATGGGATTACTGCCCACGCCGACAGGTAAAGTACGCACCGTTAATACAGCCAAATTTGTCATGCCCGAGCGCTATGACGAGAACTTTGTCAAAACCGCGAAGTACGTCATTTCGATTGATGGTGTGCCCTGGGGCTTGGCGGTCGACTCGGTCAACCAACCGATCACCTTGAAACCGACCGATGTGAAATGGCGGACGGAGCGCACCAAGCGACCCTGGTTAGCGGGAACGGTGAAAGATCATATGTGTGCGTTGCTGGATATTCCGATGATCGGGCAGATGCTAATCGATGCCGACCGAAATTCACCCCGGCGCAAACAACCAATCCGGGCGCACTGATTAAGCGGCACGGATGAAAGGTGGCATAAAATTCATCATTGACTATAGTCTATGAACATGACGCGTGCCGGTGGGCCGCATTGAGAGGATAACGAGATGGCAACCAATACCGTAATCAATAAAAGTGCCGATGATCCCGTGTTGCAGTGGGTCACCTTTCGGCTCGACGGTGAAACTTACGGCATCAACGTGATGCAGGTGCAGGAAGTGCTGCGCTACTCCGAAATTGCCCCGGTACCCGGAGCACCTTCTTATGTATTGGGCATTATCAATTTACGCGGGAATGTCGTGACGGTTATTGATACCCGCCATCGATTTAACCTGCAAAGCGGGGAGATTACCGATAACACACGCATCGTGATCATCGAGACCGATAAGCATGTGATTGGCATTCTGGTGGATAGCGTGGCGGAAGTGGTATACCTGCGCCAGTCAGAGATTGAAATGGCACCGAACGTCGGTAACGAAGAAAGCGCCAAGTTTATCCAGGGTGTGTGCCATAAGAACAACGAACTCCTGATCCTGATTGACCTGAACAAACTGCTCAGCAGCGAAGAATGGTCCGAACTGGACGATCTTTAATGACGAGGCGAGGGCAGGTTGAATGGTGATATCGATACTGGAAGCGGGACTGATCCTGTGTCTGACGTTGAGCCTTATTGCACTCGCCGTCGCGTTTTACAGCCTCACGCGCATCCGTAAACAGGCTGAGGCTAACGAAAAGCTCTACCAACGTATGTTGCGCGACATCGCCATTGCCAATACCGGCTCGGTGGGTATGGGCCAGCGGTTGCTGGCGATGGAGAAGCGCTTGCAAAGCGAAGCACAAAAGCCGCGCATCGCGGATGATACCCCGGATGACGAATTCCAGCCTTACACCCAGGCGGCGCAACTTTTCAAGATGGGGCTCGGCAGCGAAGAAGTGGCCCGCCGCTGCGGCCTTTCCCGCGCCGAAGCCTCCCTCATGGAAATGATGCAAAAAGCCTCCCGCTAATCTTGCCCCCATTCCTGTGCTTTGATGTGTCGGATTACGCTTCGCTAATTCGACCTAAGGGTGGGCTCATGTAGGTCGGGTTAGCGAAGCGTAACCCGACAAAGCTTTCGCGAACCCCTTCAAACCATCCGTCCCGCAACCCCTGCCAAACCCGCGAGAAACGGCCTTAAGCGCTTGATCTGCCAAGGTGGATCTGCTAGCCTGCGCCGCTTGCTGGAACATGTGTAAATCGTCAAACATTCACCCATTCCTGGCAGTGACATTGAGCGGCTGGCGCCAGCTCTCAGGTCCTCAATGTCGATCATCAACTGGCCCGTACATCTGGCAGTACGGTAATCGCAGGGTTTGGCCGTTTATAGCCATATAAATAGCGGACTCTGGGTCATTTAATAGGTACATCCATGAGCATGAGCGAAAGTTTTGCTGAGTTATTTGAAGAGAGTTTAAAGACCGTCGATATGGTGCCGGGCACCATCGTAACCGGTGTAGTGATTGACATCGACAAGGACTGGGTGACTGTTCACGCCGGCCTCAAGTCAGAAGGCGTTATCCCCGCCGAGCAGTTCCGCAACGAATTAGGCGAGCTTAACCTGCAAATCGGTGACGAAGTTCAGGTTGCTCTGGAAAGTGTAGAAGACGGTTTCGGTGAAACCCGTCTGTCCCGCGAAAAAGCCAAGCGCGCTGAAGCCTGGAAAATCCTCGAAGCTGCGCACAGTGCTGATGAAGTTATCAAAGGTGTTATCAATGGTAAGGTCAAAGGTGGTTTCACCGTTGACGTGGCCAGCATCCGCGCCTTCCTTCCCGGTTCCCTGGTAGACGTTCGCCCGGTGCGCGAAACGACTCACCTCGAAGGTAAAGAACTGGAATTCAAAGTTATCAAGCTGGACCAAAAGCGTAACAACGTTGTTGTTTCCCGCCGTGCTGTATTGGAACAAGCTAACTCTGCCGAGCGCGATGAGTTGCTGTCCACGCTGCAAGAAGGTCAAGCGGTTAAAGGTATCGTTAAAAATCTTACCGACTACGGTGCATTCGTGGATCTGGGCGGTGTAGATGGTCTGTTGCACATCACCGACATGGCGTGGAAGCGCATCAAGCATCCAGGCGAGATCGTGAATGTTGGCGACGAGATCGACGTTAAAGTATTGAAGTTCGACCGCGAACGTAACCGTGTATCTTTGGGCCTCAAGCAATTGGGCGAAGATCCATGGATTCAAATCACCAAGCGTTACCCCGAAGGTGCACGCGTTAAAGCCAAGGTTACTAACCTGACCGATTACGGCTGTTTCGCTGAGCTGGAAGAGGGCGTTGAAGGTTTGATCCACGTTTCAGAAATGGATTGGACCAACAAAAACATCCACCCATCCAAAGTTGTTCAACTGGGTGATGAAATCGAAGTTATGGTTCTGGACATCGACGAAGAACGTCGTCGTATCTCCCTGGGCCTGAAGCAATGTCAGGAAAACCCATGGGATGCATTTGCCCGTACTTGCGCCAAAGGCGACAAGATCACCGGCAAAATCAAGTCCATCACTGACTTTGGTATCTTCATCGGTCTGGACGGCGGCATCGACGGTCTGGTTCACTTGTCTGACATCTCCTGGCACGAAGCCGGCGAAGAAGCTGTACGCAAGTACAAGAAAGGCGACGAGCTGGAAACCGTTGTATTGGCTATCGATCCGGAGCGCGAGCGTATCTCCCTGGGTATCAAACAACTGGAAGCTGACCCGTTCTCTGAGTACGTGACTGAGAACGACAAAGGCGCCATCGTTAAAGGTACCGTTAAGGAAGTAGAAGCCAAGGCTGCCGTTATTACCCTGGCGCCGGACGTTGAAGCTGTACTGAAAGCCTCAGAGCTGAGCCGCGAGAAAGTTGAAGACGCGCGCAACGCCCTGAAAGTTGGCGACGAAGTTGAAGCCAAGATTATTGCAGTAGACCGCAAGAATCGCAGCATCAACCTGTCTATCAAAGCGAAAGACGTTGATGACGAGAAGTCAGCTATCAAAGAGCACAGCAACAAGCAATCTGAACAAGCTTCACCGACTACCCTGGGTGACTTGATCAAGGCGCAAATGCAAAGCAAAGAGTAATCTTTGATGACACAATGGCTGCCATCCGGCAGCCATTGTTGTTATATCCCCCGCTTATGTAACACCCTATTAATAAAAAGCCTTTAATTTTTATAGAGTTAGCGGGATTTTTACGCTATAAAGTAGGTGATGACCACGCAGTAAGTTTTGCCTGATTTTATCTTCCATAGAGCACAGGCCATGACCAAATCTGAACTTATAGAATATATCACTGAAAAACAGAACCAACTGCCGATGCGCGATGTTGAGCTGGCGGTTAAATTGTTACTGGAATACATGTCAGACATACTGGCGTCTGGCGAGCGAATTGAAATCCGGGGTTTTGGCAGCTTCTCGCTCCACTACCGCGCGCCGCGGATGGGGCGTAACCCCAAGACGGGCGAATCCGTAATGCTTGAAGGCAAGTATGTTCCGCACTTCAAGCCAGGAAAAGAAATGCGTGATCGTGTTAATGAAAGTATTCAACACTAGGCTTGAATCGAATTTTCAAGAAACGGCATGCTCCAGGAGTATGCCGTTTTTTTATTTTATGGCTGTTTGTTAATAACCTCTCTGGCTGTGACGGTTGTGAATTCCACGGAGTAAGATGATGACGCAAGGGCTTGGTTTATCGCTCATATTGCTTCTCGCCGTGGTAGCCGGTTTTTTACTTGGCTGGCGGCTTAACCAAAAACGCAGTAACGCCTTTAAACAAACCTTTGCCCATAGCTATTACCGCGGTATGAGTTATTTGCTCAACGAGCAAATGGACAATTCCGTTGATAAGTTTATTGACTCTCTTGAAGTTACTGGAGAAACACTGGAGATCCACCTGGCGCTCGGCAACATGATGCGCAGAAAAGGTGAAGCAGCCAAGGCAATCAAGATCCATCAAAACGTATTGGAATGTCGTGGGCTCACCAGTAAGCAGCACCACGAAGCACAACTGGAACTTGCTCGCGATTATGTCAGTGCAGGGCTGCTTGATAGGGCGGAGAGTTTGTTCCAGGAATTGATTGAGCTGGATTCATTTTACAAGCCGCAAGCGCTGGAACAACTTATCGAGATTTATCAGGATGAGAAAGAGTGGGACAAGGCCATCCAGTCGGCCAATATGTTATCCCGTTTAAAAGGCGATAAAGAGCCACGGGAATTGATGGTAGCCAAGGCACACTTTTGCTGCGAGCTGGCACTTCAGGATATAGAGAAAGAGGATTTTGACTCGGCCAGACAACACCTGCAGCAGGCAGTTGATTTCGATAAACATTCAGTGCGTGCAAGTTTGATTATTGCTGAATTGGCTTATCGCAATAGTGATTATGAAGCAGCGCTGGCCGCGCTAAAAAGGGTTCCCCAGCAAGATCCGGAGCGCATTAATATTACACTTTCATTATTGTGCGATGTATACGAACAACTGGGTGATAGTGACGGACTGCAAGAAACCTTAAAAGAGTGGTTGGAACGTTACCCAACCAACCAACTGGTGATACAGCTTGCCGATAGGATACGCGCGACCCAAGATGATTATGCAGCAGCGGATTTTATTGCAGAGCAATTAAAAAGAAAGCCCTCAATCAAGGCGTTGAACCGTTTGGTGGAGTTGCACTTGCTGCATTCTGAAGGTAAAGCGAAAGAAAATTTACAGCTACTGAAACAGTTGGTTGATAAGGTCATCGCCGAAAAACCGGCTTACCACTGTATCAAATGCGGTTTTTCCGGAGCGCACCTGCATTGGCTTTGCCCCGGCTGTAAAACCTGGGGCAGCGTCAAAATCATCAAGGGCGTCGCTGGCGAATAACAAACGGCCTCCGCTTCGGATTTTGGCCCGTTTTTTGTTTGCCCAATGATTGGCAATTATTTTTTTACTATGCAGCGAAGGAGTTTACCCGCATGAAAGTAACAGTATTTGGTATTGGCTACGTAGGGCTTGTACAGGGGGCCGTGTTGGCGGAAGTAGGGCATCAGGTCATGTGTATCGATGTCGATGCCGACAAGGTGGAACGCCTCAAATTGGGTCAAATTCCTATCTTCGAACCCGGTCTGGAGTCACTGGTTAAAGAAAACCACGCCGCCGGTCGTTTAAACTTCACCACAGATGCAGCCGAAGGCGTCAAACACGGCGAAGTCCAATTCATTGCGGTCGGTACTCCTCCAGACGAAGACGGCTCCGCCGATCTTAAATATGTATTGTCGGTTGCTTCAACCATTGCCGAGCATATGGAATCCCACCAAATTGTTATCGACAAGTCCACCGTGCCGGTCGGCACAGCAGACAAAGTCAAAGCCAGAATCACCGAAGTGCTTACCCAACGTGGCCGCAGTGACCTGACTTTCGATGTCGTATCCAACCCGGAATTCCTAAAAGAAGGCTCAGCGGTTGCAGACTGCATGCGCCCCGAGCGCATCATCATCGGTACCAACAGCGATCACGCAGAAGAAGTCATGCGCGAACTCTACGCGCCCTTCAGCCGTAATCACGACAAAGTGATTGTGATGGACGTGCGCAGCGCCGAGCTGACCAAGTACGCCGCCAACTGTATGCTGGCCACCAAGATCAGCTTTATGAACGAAATGGCCAACCTCGCAGAAATACTCGGTGCGGATATTGAAGCCGTTCGCCAGGGCATTGGTAGTGATTCGCGCATCGGTTACCACTTTATCTACCCGGGCGTTGGTTACGGTGGTTCCTGCTTCCCCAAAGATGTGCAGGCGTTAATTAAAACCGCCGAGCAAATTGATTTTGATGCGAAGGTTTTAAAAGCCGTTGAGTCAAGAAACAACGAACAAAAGACCACGCTCTTCAAAAAGATCGATAAACACTTCAACGGCGACCTCAAAGGTAAAACCTTTGCAATCTGGGGCCTTTCCTTCAAACCCAACACCGACGACATGCGTGAAGCCCCGTCGCGCGTATTGATGGAAGCACTCTGGAATGCCGGTGCAAAGGTGCAGGCGTATGATCCGGAGGCCATGGAAGAGACTCAGCGCATTTATGGGAATCGTGAAGACTTAACACTTTGCGGCACCAAAGAGGGCACCTTAAAAGGCGCGGATGCCCTGGTGATTGTGACGGAGTGGCAAACATTCCGCGCGCCGGATTTTGATGCGATCAAACAGATGTTGTCACAACCGGTTGTATTTGACGGGCGCAACATGTACGAACCAAAGCGGATGATCAAGAAAGGTTTCACTTATTATTCAGTAGGACGGAGTTAATGAAGCTACTTGTTACAGGTGGGGCCGGCTTTATTGGCTCCGCCGTTGTTCGGCACATTATTCGTAATACGCAAGATAGCGTTATAAACGTCGATAAGCTGACCTATGCAGGTAACCTGGAATCGCTGGCGGATGTATCCACCAGCGATCGTTATTTTTTTGAGCAGGTAGATATCTGTAATAAGGCTGAGTTGGTGCGTGTTTTTAAACACCATCAACCTGATCGGATCATGCACCTGGCCGCTGAAAGCCATGTTGATCGTTCAATTGACGGCCCGTCTGCATTTATCGAAACCAATATCATTGGCACCTATAACTTGTTAGAAGTAGCCAAAGATTATTGGAAGTCCCTTGATGCACCGCGCCAGAGCAATTTCCGTTTTCATCACATCTCCACCGATGAAGTGTATGGGGATCTCGAGGGTCCGGATGATCTGTTTACCGAAAACACGCCGTATGCGCCCAGCTCACCTTACTCAGCAAGCAAAGCCAGTTCGGACCATCTTGTCCGCGCTTGGCGGCGGACCTATGGCTTGCCGACAATTGTTACCAATTGTTCAAATAACTACGGGCCTTACCACTTTCCTGAAAAGCTGATTCCGCTGGTAATCCTGAACGCACTGGAAGGCAAGCCGTTACCGGTATACGGCAAAGGCAACCAGATTCGTGATTGGTTATTTGTGGAAGACCACGCGCGAGCGCTTTACAAAGTAGTAACAGAAGGTCAGGTAGGCGAGACCTATAATATTGGCGGCCACAACGAAAAACAAAACATTGAAGTAGTCACAACTATCTGTGAATTGCTGGACGAGATGCGTGCTCCAGCTGACAATGATTTAGGGGTTGGGTCTTATAAAGAACTTATTACCTTTGTTGAGGATCGGCCAGGCCACGACATCCGTTACGCAATTGACGCAAGCAAGATTAAACGCGAGCTTGGTTGGGTGCCGAAAGAGACATTTGAATCAGGTATTCGCAAAACCGTTCTGTGGTATCTGGATAATCTAACGTGGGCGCACAGGGTGCAAGACGGCAGTTACCAGCGCGAGCGCTTAGGTACTCTTAATAGCTGATACATAGGAAACGTATGAAGGTACTGGTCACAGGTGCTAACGGCCAAGTCGGCCACTGTTTGCAGCAACAACTTAGCATGAGAGAATGGGAATATTCAGCGTTAACGCGTACAGAGTTAGATATTACTGATCAGTACGCGGTAAACAATATCGTTCAAAAGTTTCGCCCGGATGTAGTCATTAATGCTGCTGCTTATACTGCCGTCGATAAAGCTGAAAGTGAACAAGATTTGGTTTATGCAGTAAATCGGGATGGTCCAGCCAATCTTGCTCGTGCCGCAAAAGAAATAGGTGCGGCGATACTTCATATATCTACCGATTACGTATTTTCGGGTGATGCCACGGGTGCGTATACAGAAAGTGCTCCTACTAACCCTCAGGGGGTATATGGCAAGAGTAAGCTGCAAGGCGAGCAAGCTGTCATTGTTGCGAATGATAAACATATTATCTTGCGCACCGCTTGGGTTTTTGGTGAACACGGCAATAACTTTGTAAAAACAATGATTCGTTTAGGTCGAACCAAAGAGTCTCTTAGTATAGTTGCCGATCAGGAAGGAAGCCCCACTTATGCTCACGATATTGCTAAAGTACTACTTACTATAGCGCGATGTTACTCTGAAGGCCGACCCATATCATGGGGTACTTATCATTACTCAGGCTTACCTTATGTTAGCTGGTATGATTTTGCCGAGGCGATTTTTGTGGAGGTGGAGCGAGCTGGACTTTATTCCAAGCTTATTCCTCAGCTTACGGCTATCACCACGGCGGAGTACCCCACTGCAGCAAAGCGACCCGCTAATTCTAAATTGGATTGTAGCAAACTTGAAAAATCGTTTGGCATACTGCCTTGCGATTGGCGACTGGCGTTAAAAAATATTAACACTTACACAGAATAAGAAATCGATGAAAGTTATCTCTACCGCAATTCCTGATGTAAAGATTCTTGAACCCAAAGTGTTTGGCGACGAGCGCGGCTTTTTTTTCGAAAGTTTTAATCAAAAGGTATTTGAAGACGCTACTGGTCTTAAGCGTGATTTTGTTCAGGATAATCACTCAAAATCATGTCGTGGTACGCTTCGCGGTCTGCATTTTCAATTGCCGCCGATGGAACAGGGCAAACTGGTACGTGTAACACAGGGAGAGGTTTTTGATGTCGCGGTTGATATACGAAAATCATCGCCAACTTTTGGGCAATGGGTCGGTGTGCACCTTTCAGCTGAAAATAACCGGCAAATCTGGATACCTGAAGGGTTTGCACATGGATTTATGACATTAAGTGATACTGCTGAGTTTTTATATAAAACGACAAATTATTATTCTCCTCAGCACGAAGAGATAATTGCATGGAATGATTCAAATTTGAACATTAGATGGCCTCAAATGGATAAGATAATTCTTTCGGCAAAGGATGAGAAGGCAAAATCATTTTTTGATATAAACTAAAGCACAACAAACGAATTTCAACTGGAAATAAGCAATGAAAGGCATCATCCTCGCAGGCGGCTCTGGAACCAGGTTATACCCGATTACTAAAGGTGTATCGAAACAGTTACTGCCTATCTACGATAAGCCTATGATTTATTATCCGCTATCTGTGCTCATGTTGGCAGGTATTCGGGATGTATTGATTATCACAACGCCAGAAGACAATGACAGCTTCAAGCGTTTGCTTGGAGATGGGTCAGATTTCGGTATTAAGTTGCAATACGCTATTCAGCCTAGCCCCGATGGCTTGGCACAAGCTTTTATTATTGGTGAAGAATTTATCGCTGGACAGTCTGTTTGTTTAGTTCTTGGTGATAACATTTTTTATGGTCAGGGTTTTAGCCCTATGTTGCGTAAAGCAGCATCTTTAAAATCTGGAGCAACGGTATTTGGTTACCAGGTAAAAGACCCCGAGCGCTTTGGTG
>DATJLH010000102.1:0-17825 GCA_035490615.1 Cellvibrio sp. | reverse complement strand
GTGCGGCTAACACGACCTACACCGTTGTTGAAGTTTTTTCGAACTTAACTTTTTTTGGGGTTTCTTTAGTCAACCTGTGTTGATTAAGGAGATCCCCGATGCTCGCCTGTTTCCTTTGGCTCGCCCTCGCTACGCTGTGCGTGCAAGTCCCCAACTTACTCGGCATTCACGAACAACATCAGGATGGACTGGTGTCCTTGGTGGATGCGCTGAAGATCGCGGGTATGTCTTTGCCGTTGATCTTTGTTGCGACGACGGGCTTCGCGATTTATTACGGACGCGGGGATAATTTTTTTAGTTATCCGGCAATGGTGATTTATGCGCACGTATGCGCATTGATCATTGGCATTTTGATTCAGGTTTTTATCTTGAAAGCAAAAGAGACCAACGTGGTTGAGTTGGCGGGTGTAGGAATTTGTATGGCAGGTTTGGCGATATCGATTTACAGCAAACAGATTATCGCGTTGTTGAAATAAATGGTTTAACAACTGCTATTTTTTATCGTCATCCGGCTTTCTGCTGGTAGCGAATATTCGTTCAGCGGGAATGCTTAGTTGCGCTAACAAATAGGTAGAAAATTCCGGTCGATATTGTTGCTTGTCAATTGCGCGTTTCATGCATAGCAGCCAAGCATCGCGCTCTGCTTCGCTGATTGGCAGATGGGCGTGGCTGCGCGGGATATTAATGCTGCCGTATTTTTCGTGGTACAGCTTCGGGCCGCCCATCCAGCCGCAAAGAAATGACGTAAGTTTATCGCGTGATGCGGTGAGATCCTGCCGGTGCATTTTGCGGATAACCGCCGCTTCCGGCAGCGAATCCATTTCGTGATAAAAATCATCAACCAGTTTACGGATACCTTCAACACCACCTGCTGCCTGGAAGGAATTATCCGAAAAGCCGTAGAGGGGAATATCGGCCACGTTCGTTACCTGCATCGTGAAAATAAAGGGGGCGTTATTGTTGCAGTATTTACTTATCGATGCACTGGAATAAAAAAGGGCAGACACTTTGCGGTGCTGCCCAAGCAAACGAGGCCGTGATTTCTTCAGTTAATTCCCCAACACCCGCACCTCAAAGATCGAATAACCCCAGGTGTTCCCCGCACTGCGCTGGGTCGCGTTGATGCGCACATAGCGATAACTGCCCGACAGGTTTTTACTGTCCGTGCGCGCGCCAAACGTGCCGCCAGTATGGGTGGCCAGATTGGTCCAGTTGGTGCCGTTGTTGGAACCTTCTACGGTGTAATTGGCAGCATTCGCTGCTTCCCAATCAATCTCGACCTTGCTCAGGTTGCGCGCGGTGCCCAGGTCAACCCGCAACCAGCTCGGGCTGACACCGTGATCGGATTCCCAACGGGTGCCGCCGTTGTTGTCGATGGCCAGGACGGCTGGCTGGAAATTGGTGCTGGCCGTCGCAGCGGCAGGCGTTAACACAGCGACGCTGCTGGCACTGCTGGACGATGCGCTGCCGCTGTTGGCGAATACACGCAATTCCCAGATTGAATAGCCCCAGCTATTGCCCGCACTGCGCTGGGTGCCGTTGATGCGCACATAGCGATAGCTGCCACTGACAATTTCCACGTCGGTACGGCCACCAAAGGTGCCGCCAGTGACGGTCTTCAGGGTGGTCCAGTTACTGTTGTCGTTGGAGCCCTGGATGTCGTAAACCGCTGCGTTGGCCGCTTCCCAGTCAATCTCCACCCGCGCCAGGTTGCGCGCAGAACCCAGGTCGACCGTCATCCACGAGGGATCAACACCGTGCGCCGATTCCCACCGGGTGCCGGTATCGCCGTCCACCGCATTGCTGGCCGGTGTCAGCGCCGTACTGGCGAAGGTCGGGCGACCGTTGGACACCAGCACCACACTGCCGCTGCTGGACGAACTGCTCGACACCGAGGAACTGCTGGAGCTGGGCACGCTGCTGGATGACGAGCTGGATTGGCCACTGCCGGTAAAGGCGACGGCGAGTGTGTGGCTTGCGGCGATCCCGTTGAAGGTATAGCTGTTCAATGGCCCTTGCGACACGCCATCCACAATCACATTGGCCACGGCGCGCCCGGCGGGCGGCGTGAAGGTGTAGGTTGCCGAGTCAGTGCCGTTACGGTTGTAGCGCACTGTGCCCGCAGGACTGATGGAGCCACCCCCATCCAGCGCGATGGTGTAGATACGGTGCGGCATATGGTCGATAGCCATAAACTGCACGTCGGACACCTCAACCAGTTGACCGGCAGGCGGGCGGAAGTGCAGCGTAAAGTCGCGCTGGCTCACCGGCGGCTGACTGGCAAAGTTGGTGAAGCTCTCGTATACGCCGTCGGTGGTGCTGGGCGTCCAGTTCATTAGGGTGTTGCTGCCGTAGGTCACTTGGAATTGATCCAGGCTGCGCGGTGCGGAGTTATCACCCGCGACCAGCACTTCCTTGATTTCATAGTGCGGATCGATGCGGATATTGACCGACTGGTCCTGCCCTTCAAAACCTTCGCGGCTGCTCGCCTTGTTGCCGGTCGCGCCGTCTACCGCGCGTTGTGCTGCACCCCACCATTCGGTTTCCCAGCCGCTGCTCGCGCTGACAAAGTTGGTCGACGCAATGGCCGGTACCAGCGGATCACCGCTGCCGATATAGGTAATTTCGCGGATCACCACATCGTCGATATACACCGTTGCCGTGCCCATACCGCCCATCAAAAATGCCAGGCGACCGGGGTTATCGGCACCGGTGAAATCCAGGTTGTAGGTGTAGGTGTTCATGCCCGTACCCAGCGCAATCGTCTGCGTCAGGTAGGTGCCGGAGCCCGAGGGGTTGAGCGCATTTTCCGCCAGACGCAGCTGGATATCGCGCGCGGCCGAGGCACGGGCGCGGAAAGAAATCTGATAGCGGTAGTTGCGCTTCAAGCCGAAGCTGGAGGTGTGCATCTGGATTGAGCCGCTGTTAGCGCCCTGATTCCCGGTGGTGATGCGCGCTTCGCCATTCACAACGCTGTAGGTGGGTGTTGCACCGTCAAACGACTCAGTGCCCCAGCCTTCCAGGCCAGCCGTGAAGTTACCGTTGGAGAGCATGTTCACCGTGCGATCCACCTGCGCAGTGCCGGCGGGTTTCGGGTACACGTTGGCCACGTCTTCAAAGGCTTTGAATTCCAGCAGCCAGATGGAATCGGATTTGTCGATGCGGCCTTTGGTCACCAGCTTGATGTAACGGTAGGTTTTATTTACATCAAAGGTGTGGGTCGCCCAACCAGTGGCGTCCTGGTCCGAAGTCAGGATGTGCTCCCAGGCACCGGACGAGGTTTTGCCGTAGATGTCGTAAGACTTGGGCAGGTTCCAGGCCCACTCGATCCAGAAGTACTTGATGTTCCTGTCGCTGCCGTAGTCGATCTCCACCCAGTGGAGGTTGTCGTCCTTCGGCGTAGCCCACTTGGAACCCACGTAACCGTCGGCGGCGTTGTCCGGCGCGTTATCGCGGAAGTCAGTCGGCGTACCGGGCTTGTCGTAGTCATCGCCGGTCACCGCCACCGGCGCGAGCCAACCTTTCAGGGGATAGAAGCCGTCGGTGTTGTTGCTCTCGCGGAAGAAGCTGTACTTGCTCTCGTCGATGTAAGGGTAGCTGGCATCCGTGGGCGGCAGCGGCCAGTGGGCCACATAATCCACCAGGAAGTCAGTCCCGGCGCGGCCGATGTTCTGGTTCATCGCGGCGGTGTCGAGGTATTCATACTCGGTTACCCCATTGACCACCCGCGTATAGCCGGTCTTGTTGGCCACATTGGGGTTGGTGGAGAAGGCGTTGTAGTTGCCCACGTCCGGCCATTCGACGTGCGTAATCGCGTGGTTGAGGATCATGCGCATGGGCGTGACATAGGGGAAGGGTTGCTCCTCGCCCATGTTTTCGCGGGACCAGGTGTAAGTCTTCACGCCGTTCACATAGTACTCGACGTACTCCGGCGTTTTGATCACGCCGTAGGTCACGTACTGGTTGCTCGGGTTGATGCCGAACTGGCTGTAGGTTACCGGATTCGGGTTGCCGCCGTAGATGGCGTAAGGCGCGGACCAGTGAGTCTGGGGAATGGTGTTCACGTTGTTGCCGGTGAACTCGACGATGTCCAGCTCCTGGCAGGCGGTCCAGCCCACGTCGGGGAAATTACCCAGCAGCCACCAGGCCGGGAATTCCGCATTGCGCGCCGGTGGCATCTTGATGCGCGCTTCGAATTTACCGAACACGAAGGTGGTGTCGTCAGTAATTTGTGACTCGATACGGCCCGCGCGGATAAAGATCGGTTTGCCCTCCCCCGCCACACCGCCGTAGTAATCCTGGATTTCGCCGTCCATGTAACGGGCTTTCAAATTCAGCACCTTGCCATCCAGGGCCGCAGGGTCGTCTTGCCCTACGCGGAAAGTCCAATCCGGTGCGGGATATTCCACGTCCTGATAATCAATGTCTTCGCCGTTCACAAAGATATTTTGTTCCACCAGCCATTTACTGCGGTCGATGGATGAGCCGTTGAAGTGATCCACAAAGCTGGAATTGACATTCGGGTTGGTCCACCAGGGATCGTTGTATTCCGTTGCCATGGCAGCGCTGGAGCATAAGCCCAGGGCAACCAGCAGCAGGTCTTTGGTTTGTTGGTTATTCATAGTGTCTCCACATTATTTTTTTAAGGCGAGCGAAACCCGCGCGCGTTAAACAGCGCAAAAAAATCGGCAAGTCGTTGCGGAATGGTTCGTACAGCGAAGCAAATGCGGGCTGCAAGTAGGTCGGATTAGCCCAACGGGCGTAATCCGACACATCGCGCATCAATCACCCATCAATTACCCAACACACGCATTTCCCAAATCGAGTAACCCCAGGTGTTCCCCGCACTGCGCTGGGTACCGAGAATGCGCACATACCGGTAATTACCGCTCACATTCACGCTGTCGGTGCGGTTGCCAAAGGCGCCGCCGGTGCGGGTGGCGAGGGTGGTCCAACTGCTATTGTTATTGGAACCCTGCACGTCGTAGTTGGCTGCGTTGGCCGCTTCCCAATCGATCTCCACACGGCTCAGGTTGCGCGCACTGCCCAGGTCCACGCTGAACCAGCTCGGATCAAGCGCATGGGCCGATTCCCAGCGGGTGCCACCGTTGCCGTCAATCGCGGCACTGGCGGGCAACAGTTGCGTGCTGGCAGCAGCATTGCTCAGGGGCAGCAACACCGGTTCCGCGCCCGCAAAGACCTTGAGTTCGAAGATTGAGTAGCCCCATAAATTGCCCGAACTACGCGCGGTGCCATGGATGCGCACATAGCGATAGTTACCACTGACATTCACGGTATCCGTGCGGTTACCGAAGGTGCCGCCGGTGCGGGTAGCGAGGGTGGTCCAATCGGCATTGTTGTTGGAGCCCTGGATCTGGTAATCAGCCGCGTTGGCTGCTTCCCAGTCGATCACGACTTGCGCCAGGTAGCGCGGACTTTGCAGGTCTACCGTAATCCAGCTCGGATCAACCCCGTGGTTGGATTCCCAACGAGTACCACCATCGCCATCCACGGCGTTGCTGGCGGCCATCAACTGGCTGCTGGCAAAGACCGGGCGACCGCTGGAGACCAGGTTCACCACTGACGTTGAACTGCTGCTGGACGATGAACTGCTCACACTGGATGACACGCTGCTGGATGAGCTGGGCACCACACTGGAACTGGAGCTCGAGCTGGGCGGTACGCTGGAAGCGCTGGAGCTGCTTGATGGCGCCGAGCTTGAAGGTACCGAACTGGCGCTAGAGCTGGACGCACAACCGCTGCCCACACAGGCCGGGGCATTCTCGTTGTAGGCCATCACCCGGAAATTATCGAAGTGGAAGGTACCGCTGGTGGCCTGACCGGGGGTGATCAGGAAGATCAGTTGATCCACCGCATTAAAGGGTGCAGAAGCGCGGTTGTTTTCCCAATCGCCCAGGGCTGCGGGGAAGTTGTAGTTGAACTCCAGGGTTTCCCACTGACCGGTGGTGGTGGTCTGGGCCTGATAGAAGCTGTGGCGCCCCACCTGCCAGTCTTCCGGTCCGACAGAAGCCGCCGCCAGTTCATTCTCCAGGTTCATGGAGATGATGGTGCCCGCCGGGGCTGTTGTATGAACATCCACCAGCACGCGCACCATACCGTGGCGGGCATCGAGCGCATCGGGAATACCGGTCACGCCGTTGAACGCCAGGGTGTCGTAGGTTGCACCCGGATCACGCACATAACGCAGCACGTTCGCCGAATTATTCACGCCGTTCGGTGCCGGATTGGCGACCACGGAATGGGCACCACTGGTTGCCGGGGAGGCCTTGATGGCGCCGTTGGCCGTGCCATCAAAGTTGGCAATCATGGATTGCAGGCTGTAGCCATTGGCGGGGCGCACAATGCGGATGTTATCCAGATACAGCTCCGCCGGAAGGTTGAAGCCTGCGTGAACCATAAACACCAGGGAATCGGCTTCGCTGGCCGCAATGTTGGAGTCCGGTGTACCGGTGTAATACAGCTCTACCGTATGCCACTGGCCCGGCTTGCCCATGGTGCCGAGGAACCGCGCGAGGCGACCGGTGTTGCCGTCCCAGGGTTCCGCAGCACCGGCAGCAGCTGAGTTTTCCAGGCCACCGCCCAGGTCTTTACCGAGCAAGCTGTTGCCCGCCGTGAAGTAGACATCCGCAAACAACTTGGCGCGGCCACTGCGCAGTTCGCCCGCGTCGATATTGCCGAAGCCGGTGAGCTTGAGGTTATCCCACTGCTGGGAGGCATCGCGGATGTAATGCAGCACACTGTTGGAGGTATTGATACCGCCCGGTGCCGGGTTGGTGGTGACGCCACTTTGGGTCAGCGCAAAACCGTTTTGCAGATGGGTTACGCCCAAGCCATCTTCATAGTCGGTTACGACCTGCACATCGCCCTGCTCAATGGTGACCGGCTTGCTGAAGGTCTGAGTACCGGCACAACCGGTGTTGAAGGTCACGCTGAAATCGCCATTGCGCGCGCTGTTACCAATAGAGACGGTAATCTCACGGGAGCCCTGCCCGGACAGGATGTTTACACCCGCCGGTACACTCCACTGGTAGCTGGCGCCTGCGGGGCCGTCAATGCGGTAGGTCTTGCGGGTTTCACCGCGATAAGCGTAGGTGTCGCCCTCTACCGACCAGGTGTCCGCGTTTTTGTAGACCGCCACATGATCCACCTGCATCAACTGAATGGGCGCTTCCGAGCCATCCGGGTTGCCGCTGAACCAGCCACCGATGGCGAGGTTGAGGATGAAGTGGAAAGGACGGTTGTAGAAAGCATCCCAGTTGGAACGGACCGGGTTGGGGCCGTCCAACTGCTCGCGGGTCATGCTGAGTTTGGGCACATCGTTAACCAGCCACACGATGCGGTCCGGGTACCATTCGACCGCGTAGGTCTGGAATTCGGTCTTGGTGCGCCCGGCTTCAGGGTGGATGGTATTCAGGCTGGGGTCGGGCCAGCCGGTGTTGCCGTTGTAGGGCCAGTAGGGGCCGTAATGCAGGGTGCCGTGGATTTCTTCAGTGGTGCCACCGGCTTCCATGATGTCGATCTCGCCCCCGTTGGGCCAGCCGTGGGAGTCGCGCGGCAGCTCGCTGGGCATCATCCAGAAGGCCGGCCAGGTACCGGAGCCGTTGGGCAGCTTGATGCGCGCTTCCATCTTGCCGTAGGTAAAGTCTTTGCCGTTCTTGGAGCGCAGGCGCGCCGACGTCCAGGTCTTGCCCTGGTAGGCTTCGCGGATCGCCTTGATGTTCAGCAGGCCGTTTTCGACATAGAGGTTTTCGGGCCGGTCGGTGTAAAACTGCAACTCATTGTTGCCGCCACCGTCGCCGTTCACCTCGGCAGACCAGACTTGTTGGTTGAGGGTGTTGAAGTCGTCGCGCCAGACTTCCGTCCAGCCACAAGCGCTTTGAGCAAAGGAGGTATTGCTGGCGGCTAGCATCGCCAGCGCCATGATTGTCTTTTTCATTCTTTGGGCCTCGTCAATTATTGTTATCCTGAAGCCGGCAGGGCAAAAACCTGTACCGATGTGTCCTTGTGCAACGAGAATCGCACACTCCCCGATAACCCTTCGTCCCACTTTGGCGTTGAAGGGCAAGGTGGATTAGGTCCACCTTTCATCGCAAAGTGACAACCGCCTGCAATGCCGCGCCGTTAAAGGGCTTGCATGCTAGTGTCGGAGTCGTCGGTAACGCGGCGCCAGAATCAGAAATTACGGCTGGATAGCCGTTTTGATCGTTGATGAATGGAAGTGGGAAAAGCCAATTACCGCAGTCTCTGCTCCCGCAAAAATCGCTACTGCAATGGTTTCCTTTCCGCAGGGGGCGCCAAACCTATGCTAATGCATTCCTGGCAAATATAGACGTGGCGGCGATGATCGATAATGTGCACCGCCGCACATTAGAACGCCGCAGGTAAATATTTTTTCTAAAACAATCCTGCTAGAAAACAAACAAAATATGACGCGGTTTTGCCTCAAAAAAACGCTTTTGTCGTAAGGCCGGCATGTTTGCTGCGGCCAGGTTCACAATTCCCTTTGTAGACAACGCCTTTGACTGCACTACTCTCTATAATCTAGACCACCATTTTATTCACCGGCGCATTACCATGAGGTGATCACTGCAACTGCCAGAGATCTCAGTGTCTGCCGGCAAATGTGCGGCTATAGGTCAGAACAAGGGGCTCATGGATAAAATGCAGAAAGTATTGGCGCTGCTTGCATTGCTCTGTCATAGCCTCATCGTCCACGCCAGTGGAAGCCACGGTGGCATTGAGCATCAGGTCAAGGCCGCCTTCCTCTATAAGTTTGCGGGCTACGTCGAGTGGCCCGCGACTGCCTTTTCGGCACCGGACGAAAATTTCCGTATTGGCGTTGTCAGTGCAGACGATGTCGCCGACGAGCTGGTTCGGCTGAGCGATAACATTCGGATCAATGAGCGGCCGGTCAGCATCAAACGCTTCTCCGCCACTGATCGGGTCTCCGGTGTACAGATGTTATTTGTAGGCCATCAGGCTGAACAACAATTGCAAAGCATTTTGCAGCAGGTTGATTCAGTGCCGGTGCTCACCGTGACGGAATCCGAAGGTGCGCTTGAGTCGGGCAGCATTATTAATTTTGTCCCTGTTGACGATTACATTCGTTTTGAGATTTCTATCGCGCGCGCCAATCGTTGTGACATAAAAATAAGCGCACGTTTGCTGAATGTTGCCCTGAACATTCAGAAGCGGAGCTAATCATGAAGCCCGCGCGCCTTCGCTCAGTCCGCCAAAAATTGTTGCTCATTGTGCTGCTCGCCAACATCCTTGCGCTGGCCGCTGCCGGCAGTGCCCTGCTGTATCACGATCTCAACGAGTATCGCAAGACAACCGCCGCCGCATTGACAACCCTGGCGAGTATTCTTGCCGAAGGCAGTGCCGTTGCCCTGGACTTTGATGATGCTGACGTAGCACAAGAAAACCTGGCATTACTTGAGGCAAATCCCAGCATCGTCATGGGCGCGATCTTCAACAACGAAGGTGAATTATTCGCTCGCTATGGGGATCCGGACTATCAGCATGTGCTGCCCTCTCCCCCACTCAATAACAACAGTTTTCGTTTCCACAACCGCGAACTGATCGTGTCCAGGCAAGTAGTAACACCCAATGGTGTGGCCGGCAGCGTCTATCTGGTGCAGCGATTCAATCTGACCACCTGGCTCAGCAGTTACCTGACGATCCTCGCCCTCATTCTCGCGATGAGCCTTGGCCTGAGTTTATTTATCTCCACGCGCTTGCAGCGCTGGATTTCTGTACCGATTCAAGCCATCAGCAGCGTCGCCAGGCAAGTAACCGTGCACCGTAATTATCAGTTGCGGGCCGCAAAAATTACGCAGGATGAAATCGGACAACTGGCCGATGACTTCAACGATATGCTCAGAACCCTGGAGCACGAGATCGCTGAACGCACCACGGCTGAACAAGAAATACGCCAGCTCAATACCGATCTGGAACAACGCGTGGAGCAACGCACCGCTGAGTTAAAAATTGCCAATCAGCATTTGCTGGTGCGCACGGAAGAAGCGGAAAGCGCCAATCGCGCCAAGGCGGCGTTTCTCGCCAATATGAGCCACGAAATTCGCACACCCATGAATGCCATTCTCGGGCTCGCTTATTTATTGGAGCAAAGTGAGCTGGATGCCGATGCAGCCGACCTGGTCCGAAAAATCCGCAACGCAGGGCGCTCGTTGCAGTCCATCATCAACGATATTCTGGACCTGTCAAAGATCGACGCCGAGCGGCTGGAGATAGAACATGTGCCGTTCGATATTGCAGAAGTGATTGATAACCTCGTGAGTATCACCACCGCTAATCTGGGGAATAAGGATATCGAACTGATCGTATCGCCTGCGCCTGCCATAGATGGCCAACTGATTGGCGACGCCCTGCGACTCGAGCAAGTGCTCATCAACCTGGTGGGTAATGCCATTAAATTTACCGAGCGCGGATCGATTATCGTGGATATTCAGAAAGTCGCTCAACACGATAATCATGTGGAGCTGCGTTTCTCTATCAAAGACACCGGCATTGGCATCCCGCTGGAAAACCAGGCACAGATTTTTTCGGCGTTCAGTCAAGCTGATGTCTCCACCACTCGGCGTTTCGGTGGAACAGGTTTGGGGTTGACCATTTGTCGTCACCTGGTGAAATTAATGGGTGGCGATATCGGCCTGAACAGCGAACCCGATAAAGGCAGTGAATTCTGGTTTACGGTTCCCCTGGATATTTTGCCGAGCAGCGAGAAAAACAGAAAACCCGTAAAGCTGGATATTCTGATTATTGATAGCGGCCCGACTGCCAGCAAGAATCTTGAGCATATTGTGCAGTCGCTCGGCTGGAGCAGTAAGCGCGCATCTTCCGGTGAAATAGCCGTTCAAAAACTGCAAGAAAAAATAGCCGGCAAAGGACAATTCGACGCGATATTAATTGACTGGAAGGTGGGCAATAGCACCGGTCCTGATATCGCCAGGATGATTGAGAAAGCCTACAAAGACGGCTTACCGCCGATCATCTTGATGGTGCCGACTTTTTCGCGTGACGAAACGCCGGTGATCAGCGGCAATATCACCAGCTTGTTAAATAAACCAGTGACCAGTTCATCCTTGTACAGCGTCATCGCCGACGTACTGCAACCGCATCAAAAACCGGAAGATCGAACACCTGCAAAGAAGAACAAGCAAAAACGCCTTTTGGGTTTGCGCGTACACGTGGTAGACGACAATGCGGTCAACCGCGAAGTGGCTATGCGTTTCCTGACCTCAGAAGGAGCCGACGTCAGCGTGGCAGAAGACGGCAAGATGGCGGTGGAATGGATTACTGCACATCTCGACGAACTGGATCTGGTGCTGATGGATGTGCAGATGCCGGTAATGGACGGTTACGAAGCCACGCGCCACCTTCGCTCACTACCGGAATGCAAAACACTTCCGATTATTGCATTAACGGCGGGCGTCTTTGAAACACAAATCGACGCGGCTCGCGAAGCTGGTATGAATACTGTAGTCACCAAGCCTTTCAATATCGATGACCTGGTAAATGCAATCCTTCAGCTCGGAGAAAATAACGAGCAGAATTGAAAAAACCTGAACGGCATTTAAATGAAACCTAACGGAATTCCTGACAAAGAGAGGATTAAAAATGCACCCGAAACCACCTCACATGTATTCAACATTGATGAACCATCAACTTGCATCTTTACATTTTTCTCATAATTTGCAGCACAACGATTCCCCCCGCTGCACAACAGGCGCGGCGGTGAAATGCCTCTTCACCCTGGGCATTCTGTTGTTCGCGCCAGGCACCTTGGCCAACGGCAATTATATGTCGATGACGCTTGAGCAACTGCTGAACGTGAAGGTGCATAGTGCGGCAAAAAAAACCGAGTCGCTCGGTGATTCATCGGCGGCAATTTACGCCATCACCAGTGCAGACATTGAACGAGCGGGCGTGACCACCATCCCCGACGCTTTGCGAATGGTTCCCGGCGTTGAGGTTGCACAGGCGGACTCCAACAGCTGGGCCATCAGCATTCGCGGTTTTAATGGCACCTTGGCCAATAAATTATTGGTGCTTGTCGATGGCAGGACCATTTATAACCCGGTGTTCGGCGGCGTTTTATGGGAAGCCCACGAACTCATGCTGGAGAATATTGAACGCATCGAAGTCATTCGCGGCCCCGGTGGATCCTTGTGGGGAGCAAACGCAGTAAACGGTGTTATCAACATCACCACCAAACACACGCGGGACACGCAAGGGACGTTGATCAGTGCAGTGGCTGGCGACGAGGAGAAAGGCACCTTGAATGCACGCCAGGGCGGTGTCTTTGGCGCACGCGGAACCTATCGTGTGTACGCCAAAGGATTTAAACGGGACTCAGCGCTCAGGCCGGATATGGGCGCGGGTTCGCCGACGGATAATTACGACGAATGGGACGGTTATCGCGGTGGCTTTCGCATGGACTGGGCTGATGAATTTACCTTGCAGGGCGATGCCTATCGTACT
Source organism: Cellvibrio sp. (assembly GCA_035490615.1). Lineage (GTDB taxonomy): Bacteria > Pseudomonadota > Gammaproteobacteria > Pseudomonadales > Cellvibrionaceae > Cellvibrio. The sequence goes on along the minus strand of DATJLH010000102.1, from coordinate 5,300 downwards.
GACGCGCAACAATTGCGTCCGGATTTTTCATTCACCGCGCCGACGACCATTGAGCAGCAGACCATCATCTACGAAGGTGCCAACCTGCTCGGGCGATGGACGGATAAAAAATGGAAGGGCCCAACATTTAGCATGCAAGCTTATGTCGATTGGAATCGGCGTGACGAACCGTTTAATTTTATCGACGACCGCACGACGGTAGATCTCGAAGCGCAATACGATTTTGTGTCGACAGAACGTCACGCGGTTATTGTCGGCGCCGGGGCGCGCTGGTTGTTTGATGACAGGGAAGGAAATCGCAACGTCGAATTTACACCGCAGGAAGATGATTATGCTGTGTATAACGCATTCGTGCAGGACAAAATCACTCTCGTGCCCGAGCGCTGGTTTTTGACCTTGGGCACCAAGCTCGAACACAACGATTTTTCCGGCTCTGAATTGCAACCCAACGCGCGCTTGCAATGGCTCATAAATAATGATCAATCATTCTGGACCGCGATTTCCCACGCGGTGCGAACACCGACACCCCTTGAGGAAGACCTGACCAGCACGCTCGTCACTGCACCAGGTATACGTGTAGCGTTTGTGCCCAATGACGATGTGGCCTCCGAAGAACTCACCGCTTATGAAGTCGGTTATCGCCACCAGTTCACATCGGATTTTTCTGTCGATCTGGCCGCGTTTTATAACGACTACGATAAACTTTCCAGCATTCGTATTGGCGATGCGGAATTGATTAACAACGGCGCTGATCCGCTCCATTTTCTGGTGCCGGTGCAATTCGTTAATAACATGTATGGCCACACACGCGGCGCGGAAATTACCTCGGGGTGGACCATCACACCCACATTACAGGTCTCCGCCAGTTACAGCTATCTGTACATGTCATTAACCAGCGATGACGAGGATCGCGAAGCAGCGGAACGGCTCAGCCCACGACACCGTGCGAGCGCGCGGGTATATTGGGATATTCGTGAACATATCATGCTGGGTACAACAATAAGTTATGCGGATCGGCTGCCGGCAAGCGATGTGGACAGTTATGTACGACTGGATCTGAACCTGGGTGTGGAGCTGTCTGATAATGTTCGATTCAATCTCGTCGGGCAAAATTTACTTGACCCGGCCCATCGCGAATTTGGCACTATCGATGATCTCAATGCAGCAGAAATTGAACGGAGTATTTTTGCCAAACTGACCTGGCAATTCCGCTAGGATACTTGCGTGGTCGCATCGCTTTCGTGCTGCGACCACGCTTAAACCATTACAAGTCTCGATACTTATCGTTTATACATCCGCACATAATCCACTTCCATATGACGCGGCCAGATATCGGGATCAACCCCCGCCGCTCCGCCCCAATTACCGCCGATGGCGAGGTTGAGAATCACATAAAAAGATTTATCAAACGGCCAGGATTCCCAGCCGCGATGATCGTTGATGTAGGTAAAGTAGTGTACGTCGTCGATATAAAAATCCATGCGCCCTTCCTCCCACTCAACCGCATACACATGGAAAGCCTCCGTTACATCCGGCATCAGCACCGACCCTTTGCGCTGCATACCATTCACCCAGTAATAGGCTTTGTTGTGAGTGGTGGCGTGGACCTGCCCTTCGTCGTAGCCGACGTGTTCCATGATGTCGATCTCACCGCTGTCAGGCCAGCCGGCGCCGTAGCCGGTGTAATCCGTTGGCATCATCCAGATTGCTGGCCAGGTGCCGCGCCCGGATGGCAATTTCGCACGCACTTCCACCCGACCATAAAGCAGGTCGCCTTTATTTTGCGAGTGGATACGACCGGAGGAATACTCGCTGCCCATAAAATTATCTTTGCGTCCTTCGATGATCAGGACACCGTCTTGCACGCGCACATTTTCTTCGCGGTCGGTGTAGCGTTGCAATTCGTTGTTCACCCAACCCGGCGCCTGGATTTCGAAATTCCATTTGGTCGGATCGGGCGCACCGGTGTAATCAAACTCGTCGGACCAGAATAACTCCCACGCGCCCTGATCATGGGGCTGCGTAACCGCCAACGCACTCAGGATAGCTTCGCCGACCACGCCAGTGAAAAGGATATTGATCTCACCATCGGCAACCACAATGTTTGGCACTGTCACATCATAAGCTGTATTAGTCGCGCCGCTGATGTTGCGCACGTCCAGCTCCGTGATGCGCTCCTCGCCCTCCACCTCAACCGAAAATTTGCGCTCACCCGCACTGTTCGCAATATTTTCCGCAAAGCGCAGCGTCAGGTTATACGTGCCATCCGGTAATTCATGTGCGTATGAAAATTGTGTGCCGCGGCGCTCACTTTTGTAGAGCGTCGGGTTGTGGGTTGCTTTAATCTCGGCAGAAATTTGCCGCGTTGCGCCATCGGTAAAACCTTCATCGGCGGCATAGGCAATGCCATCCACTGACACAAACGCATGACCACCAGCATTCACCGCCCACACCACCAATTCATTCAGCGTGGAAGTATCCACCACACTCAACTGGCGAATCGCCTCGCCGGATTTGCCGTTGGAATCTGTCGCACTCACCTTCAAGGTATGCAAGCCCGCCGGCAAATCCTCCAGCGTCCATTCATAAGGCGCCTCATTGTCCGTCGCCACCAAGGCGTCGTTGCGATACAAAGCTACCTCCGTCGCTGTCACCCCGTTCGCCAGGGTAACCCGCGCTTTGATACTCACCGCCATGGAGGAAGCCACGCTCGCACTCGGCAAAGGTTCAGAAAAAGCCACCACCGGACTGTCCGCTGGCGGCGTCACCGGCGGCGGCGACGCCGAAGGACCACCACCGCCACCACAACCGGCAAGTAACAATCCCAACACACCCAAACCGAAAACCCCAAGGCTACCGACACTTTTCATAACCGACCTTAAACCTGTATGAATTTTTATACGGATGTTTATCCGTGCTGTGTCGCTGATATTCTCACCTATGGAAATCACCTGACCACGAATCAATCACGAATTTATTGTTTGAGTTTGTAAAAAATTACGACAACGACAATTATGGTTATAAGGTGTTGGGGTTTTTAAATCAGGAGGAAGGGAAAGGGGAAAAGGGGAAAGTTAGAGTTTGAAAGCACCGGCTTTAACCGGTGCTTTTTGAATTAACGAAATCTCGCCAAATTAGAAAGCGTAATTAATGCCAAGGGAAATGTAATCCACATCATCGATCACGGTATACTCAAGCTCGGACATGAAATTACCACCGATGCGATAACCTACACCCAAGCCTGCGGAAAACTCTGTATCTCGCTCGGACTCTGTGACAACAAAATCCTCAGCCATCATGTCAAACCCTTCCATACCGGGCTCCACACTTCCTTCAATAACGTTTCCGTTACCTTCCAGCCACCGAAAGTCAAAACTGGATACAGCCGCCTTGATACTCGCTTTGGCAGATACTCCACCGGCCTTAGCTTTCAAGTAAAACTTGCCGGATGAACGATAAACGCCGTACAACGCCAGGGTTTCGACTTCAGCATCCATACTGATACCAATGTCTGCATAAGCTTCGGGGAATATAGACATCGCTTCACTCAATGTCATTTCCGCGTTCGACTCCATCAATGCTTGCCATACCTCCCAGCTGGTATCGATATCTTCAATCAATAAGTCAGCGCTACCTTCTTTGGTAGAATTAGAGTACTGAGCCTCAATGGCAAAATTATTCGTGATTTGATAACCGACCTGAAGATACGCGTTGTGGGCATCAGAGAAATCCATCCCATCAACGTCGGGCAACTTCATCACACCGTAACCTGTGCCGATATAAAACCCTCTCTGCTCTTGCGCGTGCGCCACAGAAGCCAAAACCAACATACAACCTATTACCGCTCCGAGAATATTCCTGATCATGTGCTTTCCTCAAGATTCCTGAAATTAATTTCTGACGTTATTATGCATCTGCCCATCGGACGCATAATTCAACATTGTAGCCTAGCCTTTTAAAAAGCCCAATCAGATTTTTTATGGAGGGGATATCTCACGCAATAAAAAAGCACCGGACTTTCGTCAGGTGCTTTTCAGTGTAAGAAAAAATGCAATTAGTTTTTTGCGCGTTCTTCCAGGATGGCTACGGCCGGTAATGTTTTGCCTTCCACAAATTCCAGGAATGCACCGCCGCCGGTAGATACGTAAGAAATCTTGTCAGCCAGGTTCCATTTGTCGATAGCAGCCAGGGTGTCACCGCCGCCAGCGACAGAGAAGGCGTCACTCTCGGCAATCGCGCGGGAAATAACTTCCGTGCCTTTGGCGAACGCATCGAATTCAAATACACCGCAGGGACCATTCCACAACACAGTTTTGGCGTTCTTGATAATCTCAGCCACGCGCGCCGCTGTCTCGGGGCCGTAGTCGATAATCTCTTCGTCCGCCTTGATTTCGTTAACTTTCTTCACTTCAGTGACAGAATTATGGTTCCACTGCTTGAAGCTTTCTTTGGTTACACGCACATCCGTTGCAAACACCACTTCCGTTGCCGCACGCAAACGCTGTGCCTCCGGAATCAAATCTTTTTCATACAGTGAGTTACCTACTTCGTTACCAGCAGAGGCAACAAAGGTATTGGAAATACCGCCGCCCACAACCAATACGTCAGCAATTTTTGACAGCGCATCCAGCACACTCAACTTGGTAGACACTTTTGAACCACCCACAATCGCCACCAACGGACGCGCAGGATTATCCAGCACCTTAGCCAAAGCCTCCAGCTCCGCCGCCAACAAGGGACCCGCACAAGCCACCGGCGCAAACTTTGCCACACCGTGAGTCGACGCCTGGGCACGGTGAGCCGTACCAAATGCATCCATCACAAACACATCACACAAAGCCGCCATTTTTTTCGACAGCTCATCAGAATTTTTACCCTCACCCACATTAAAACGAACGTTTTCCAGCAACACCAGATCGCCGCTCATCTCAAAACCATCAACCCAATCTTTTACCAACGGCACTTCACGACCGAGTTTTTTATTCAGGTATTCCGCCACCGGCGCGAGCGAAGCAGCTTCATCATAAACACCCTCTTCCGGACGACCGAGGTGAGACATCACCATCACCTTCGCACCTTTTTCCAAGGCTGCCTTGATGGTCGGAATGGATGCATCAATACGCACCGCACTGGTAATCCTTCCGTCTTCCAACGGCACGTTCAGATCCTGACGAATCAATACACGCTTACCGGCGAGATCCTGGTCTTTCATCAATTTAACAGTCATGGTGATCCTCAAAAGTTGCTAGATACTGGTATTGAATTTCGAATAAGCGGCTCACGCAGAGCCATGCCGAAGA
>DATJLH010000101.1:0-9365 GCA_035490615.1 Cellvibrio sp. | reverse complement strand
GGCTTCGCGGGCAAAGGGGTTAGCTTCGATCTTGCGCGCGATACTTTCCGGGGTAAATTCTTCCAGCGGAATGGGGCCGATAATACCCAGGTGGTTGCGCGTAGGCATCAGGAACACCGGAATCGCGCCGCACATGATGATGGAGTGCAGGATGGATTTGTGACAGTTACGATCCACCACCACGATATCGCCCGGCGCCACCATGGAGTGCCACACCATCTTGTTCGATGTCGAGGTACCGTTGGTCACAAAGTAGCAATGGTCCGCATTGAAGATACGCGCCGCATTGCGCTCGGACGCCGCCACCGGGCCGGTGTGGTCGAGCAGTTGGCCCAGCTCTTCTACCGCGTTACACACATCCGCGCGCAGCATGTTTTCACCAAAGAACTGGTGGAACATCTGGCCGATGGGTGACTTCAAAAAGGCCACGCCGCCAGAGTGACCGGGGCAGTGCCAGGAATAGGAGCCATCCTGCGCGTAATGCACCAGGGCGCGGAAAAACGGTGGCGAGAGGCCATCCATATAGGACTTGGCTTCGCGGATGATATGGCGCGCCACGAACTCGGGCGTGTCTTCAAACATGTGGATGAAGCCGTGAAGCTCGCGCAGGATGTCGTTGGGAATGTGGCGCGACGTGCGGGTTTCACCGTAGAGGTAAATCGGGATATCGGCGTTCTTGTAGCGAATCTCCTCCACAAAGGCGCGCAGGGATTTCAGGGCGTGATCGGTTTCTTCCAGCGAACCTGAGCCGAACTCTTCGTCGTCAATGGACAGGATAAAAGCCGAAGCGCGGGATTGTTGCTGCGCGAACTGGGACAAGTCGCCGTAGCTGGTCACCCCGAGAACCTCCATGCCCTCTTGCTGAATCGCGTCCGCCAGGGCGCGAATGCCCAGGCCGGATGTGTTTTCAGAGCGAAAATCCTCGTCAATGATGACTATCGGAAAGCGAAATTTCATGGGGTCTCCACACGGTTTGCGTCAAATCAAACCCCGCAGGCAGCGGGGTGCGTGTTCTGGTGCCGGGGTGCACCGGGTCTTTCTTTCGGTTTAGTTTAGGCTTTTGATGCAGTTTAGGACAATCTCAAACAGGCGCTGTTCTATGGCCGGGCAAGGTCGCAAATAATGCAGCAGTCCACGCCATCTGTCGACGCCTGTACCGTTATTTTTTGCATTGGCGCGGGCTTGGCCAAAGCGTGAACACAGGCGCCCTATGTCTTTCTTTACAAGCCCTTTACACAGCGCCCTTCGTGCCGACCGCCCCTTTAGGCTAAGATAACGCGCCATTCGGTCACCCATATGAATAAGAGGCGCTCCATGATTACCCACGAACCCAATCCACGCTATGTTGCCCACCCCGAACGCTACCAGCGCATGAAATATCAGCGCTGTGGCAAGAGCGGTTTGAAATTGCCGCGGCTGTCCTTGGGTTTGTGGCAAAACTTCGGCGCCGTGGATTCCCTCAGCAATGCCACCGCGATGATCCAGTGCGCATTTGATTCAGGTATCACGCATTTCGATCTCGCCAATAATTACGGGCCCAATTTTGGCTCGGCGGAAACCACCTTCGGTTCTATCTTCAAACAACATCTTTCGCCGTACCGCGATGAATTGATTATTTCCAGCAAAGCCGGTTACGACATGTGGCCCGGCCCTTACGGCATCGGCGGCTCACGTAAGTATCTGGTGGCCAGTTGCGATCAGAGTTTGCAACGCACCGGGCTGGAATATTTCGATATTTTTTATTCCCACTGCATGGACCCGGAAACACCGCTGGAAGAAACCATGCAAGCACTGGATTATATTGTGCGCTCCGGTCGCGCGCTGTATGTGGGCATTTCCAGTTATACACCGGAGAAAACCAAAGAAGCGGCCGAGATTTTACGCTCACTCGGTACACCGCTGTTGATTCACCAACCGCGTTACAACCTGTTTGATCGCTGGATTGAAGATGGTTTGACAGATGTACTGAAAGAAGAAGGCGTGGGGGCGATTGCGTTTTCTTCGCTGGCCCAGGGTGTATTAACCAATAAATATTTGAATGGCATTCCTGCGGGCTCACGAGCCGCGCGTGCAGAGCAAATTTACCTGGGCAGCAAAGATATTACGCCGGAGAAAATTGCCAAGGTGCAGGCGTTAAATGCGATTGCTGAAGCACGCGGGCAATCCCTGGCACAGATGGCGTTAGCCTGGGTGTTAAATAATGAGGTGGTGACCAGCACGATTATCGGCGCAAGCCGGGTTGAGCAAATTGAAGACTCGGTGAAGGCCCTGGATAATCTTGAGTTTAGTGCGGCAGAGTTAGAAAAAATCGAAGCAATTTTGCGTTGATAGATTTTCGTGTAACCCGTAGGTCGGATTAGCCGCAAGGCGTAATCCGACATTCCCTCTCTTAAATAACCTCTATCGCACACTGATACATGTTTGTCGGATTACGCCTTTGGCTAATCCGACCTACTGGTTTCTTTTTTTAGTTCTTTGGTCAGGGCGATGGCCATGAATACCAGGAGAACGCAAAACGGGAAACCCAGGGCGGTGATCACATTTTGCAAGGCAGGTAAGCCGCCGCCCAATAATAATGTGGCGGAGAGCGTGCCGAGTAATAGCATCCAGAATACCCGCTGCCAGGTGCGCGATGCCTGGTTTTCGCGGCGTGATAATAAATCCATCACCAGTGCTGCTGAGTCCGCTGAAGTCGTCAAGAAAATCACGATGATTACAGCGCTGACGATAGAGGTTAACGTGGCCAAGGGAAATTGTTCGAGAAAGGTGAACAGCGCAATGGAGACGTCCGCTTGCACCTGGGTTGCCAGATCAACGCCATGATTCAGCTCCAGGTCAATAGCCGATAAACCGAATACTGAAAACCAGATCAGCGTAAATAATAAGGGCGCACCCAGGGCACCGATCACTAATTGGCGAATACTGCGACCCTTGGAAATACGCGCAATAAATAATCCCACATAAGGCGCCCAGGAAATCGTCCAGGCCCAATAAAACACGGTCCAACTTTGTTGCCAACTGGTGCCCTGGTACGCCTCCGTCCACAGCGACATCCAGGGCAGGTTTTGTAGGTAAATTCCAAGATTCTGCACAGCGCCAGACGTAATAAACAACGTCGGCCCCACTGCCCAGATAAATAACAGCAGCAAGATCGCCAGGCCGATGTTGAGGTAAGACAATCGTTTGATGCCACGATCCAGGCCCAAGGCAACCGATGCCGTTGCCACCAGCGTAATCACAGCAATGATGATCATCTGCGACAGGGATGACACAGAAAAGTCGAATAAATAAAACAGGCCACTGTTTAACTGTAAGGTGCCCAGCCCCACCGAAACCGCAACACCAAACAGAGTGCCGAGCAGCGCGATAATATCAATCACCCAACCGATCAGGCCATAAATGCGCTCGCCCAACACACCGTAAAACACACTGCTGATACGCATGGGTAAACCTTTGCGATAGCTGAAATAACCGATGGCTACTGCAGGCAGGGTAAAGATTGTCCAGGTGTGTAAACCGAAGTGGTATAACGCAATATTCATCGCTGTTTTGGCGGCGTCGCGCGTTTGCGGCTCAACATCGACAAACGGCGGCTTGATAAAGTGCGATAAAGGTTCTGCTACTCCCCAGAACATCAGGATGGTGCCGATGCCCGCCGCGAACAACATAACAAACCAGGTAGTGGTGGAATATTCCGGCTGTTGCTCATTGCCACCGAGTTTAACCTTGCCGTAGCGACTCATGGCAATCCAGACCAGGAATGCGAGCAGCGCTGTCACGCTCAGTACATAAAACCAGCCAAAATAATAAAAGGTAAAACTACCCAGCGCGCCAAAAAAACGCGCGAATTCCGCATTAAACGGAATCGCGAAGATTACAAACACAACGGCAAGGGCAGCCGCAATAAAAAAGATTTGTGGAACGGCACTTAATCCGCACGCTTTGGCCAATCGATCAAACATGGCGTTTTCCTTTTATTATCAGAGCGTTTTATTTAACACAGCGGTTTATGACACTGAAAAATTTATTGCTCGGGTGCGCGCTGGCCCAGCAGTTCCTTGAATGCGGGGAACTCCGCAAGCGGTTGCAAGGCGGCATCTTCAGCCAGTTGATCGCGATAGCTCTCGACCCGCGCCAGGGTTTGTTGCAGATAATGAATCGCTTCATCGTAATGGTTCAGTGCAGTGTGCGCGCAGGCCAATTGATAAAACGCATGGGCGTTATCAGAATCAATCGCCAAGGCTTGCTGACACAAGTTAACCGCCCATTGCGGCTCGCCCAGTTCCAATACGGCGTCTGCCTTGTAGGTTAAGGCTTCGCAATCCCCCGGCTTGATCGTCAGAATATGATCGTAAACCGCAATCTTGTTGGCGGGTGCTGTTTCCTGGGCGGCACGCAACCAGAGTGAATGAATTTCCTGGGTCCGTTCAATTTCTTCGCGGTTGGACTCAATATGCTGCGTTTTTTGCGTCAGTTGTTTTTCAATGCCTTGCAAGCGCCCTTCATAAATTTCCACCAGCTTGCGCACCTCTTCATCGGCCAGGGTTCCCATCCGCTCCTTGATCTCGCGGATAGAGGTCCATCCGACCAGTACCAAAATGGAACTGACACCGGCAATCAGATAGAAAAAATAGGTGATGGTATTGGTGGCGTAAGTTACGCCTTTATCGACCGACTCAACATGGCGGTCGACAATTTGCTGCAGTATTTCCACCCGCTGATTCGCCATGTCGGTGCGCAATTGTTTTAGCTCATCCAGGACGTAGCGCTCAACAAAGGGGTTGTAGAGTGGTTCTTGCAGTTCTTCTATATGGGTTTCGGCTTGTTGCTGCTGGACGGTGGACTCCGTGTCGGCCGCTTCCTGGGCGCTGGCAGTATGTGCCAGCGTCAGGAATAACATCGCTCCCGCGATGATCAGGCGGCGCATATAGCGATCCCATGATCGTGAACTTCAATCAGGCAGCGATGCAAGCTTTGCACGGCGAGATCGTAATCATCTTCATCGATAATAAATTGCATATCCACCTGACGAATAGATTGATGCATGGCGAGAATACTGATGTTAACTTCCGCCAATGCAGATACGGTTTTAGCAAGCATACCTGGCACTTTCATATCACTCCCGATGGCCGATATTACCGCCACCTTGCGCGTATTAATTTCTGCGCCGGTATACTTTTCTTCCAGCACTTCACGAATACGCTTTACCGTTTTCAGATTTGCCGCTACGTAATGGGTAATAGTATTCGCATTCATGTCTTTACTGACCACGTGCGCTTTGAAACGTGCCAGCACAGCGAGGATACCGGAATCGTATTTATCGATGTTGCCCATCATGTCCTGGTCAAATAACTCGACAGAATAAACCCGCTTGCGACCGGCAATAATTTCTACGCGCGGCGTATCGCTGACATAATCACCGGTAATTAATGTGCCACGATGCTCTGGCTCAAAGGTGTTTTTAATGCGCAAGGGAATTTCTGCCTGACGCAAACCCTTGGCGGCGCGAGGATGAATCGCCTCCATGCCCAGGTTCGCCAATTGGTCTGCCACATCGTAATTGGTACGACCGATAGGCACGACTTTACTGTCACCGACCAAACGCGGATCGGCACTGCTCAAGTGATATTCTTTATGGATAATCGCTTCGCGCGCCTGCGTTAATACCGCAATACGGCTGAAAGTCATTTCGCTGTAGCCGCGATCAAAACTGGCCATCAAACCCTCAGAGCAATGGGTATAGCCGGTGGCAATCAATAATTCGTTGGCATAATCTACATCGGCAAATTGTTGGCGAATCATATCGTCCAGATTTTCTGCCTGCTCGGCTTGCCAACCCGTTAGATCCACAAAGCGCGCATTCACACCGTCGCGACGCAGCAACTGGGTCATATTCCAGGCACTATGCGCTTCACCGATACTGGCAAGCATTTCGCGTACGGTAAACAAATGCGAGGTCAGCTCAAAGTGACCATGCTGACACAGACGTTGCAAATCGCTCAGGCAACGTTCGGCATCATCAAGGCGCTGACGAATAAAATCATCGGCTTGCTGACGCAGCTCGGTATCGCCAAACAATTCACTGTTGATTGCCAACACGCGCTGGCGCAGTGCTGTAAATGCTTCCTGCCAGGATGCATCGTTATCGGTACTGGCAAAAAAGCCGTACACGCCCGGTTGGCCGTTGTGCTTGTTTTCCAACAACAGGTTAGTCAAACCACCATAGGCGGACACGACAAAAACACGGTTGTACAGATCTTCGGTCTTTCCATTCTTCAATACGATGTTATCGCGCACAGCAGCATAGTCCGACATGGACGTGCCACCGATTTTTTCAACGGTATGGGACAAAACAGGCCTCCTGTTTTCTTCATCCTTTTTCATTATGCATTGTATAGGTATACGTTATTTTCCGGTGCAACCAGGATTAATCTGCTACCACTTCCGCTTCCAGCGGATAAACGCCGTCGGCGTTGTGTACTTCTTTGCCGTGCAACGGTGGGTTGAACACACACGCCATCTTCATCTCTTCTTCAGCACGCAGGATGTGCTTGTCGTGCTTGTCCAGGATGTAAATAGTGCCTGGGGCAATCGGGTGTTTTTGACCGGTTGCCAGATCTTCGATCTCACCCTTGCCGCTGATGCAATACACCGACTCAAAATGATTCTGGTAATGCATATGCAATTCCGCGTCTTTGTAGATCGTGGTGATATGAAACGAAAAACCGACGTTATCGTTCTTCAACAATAAACGAGTGCTTTCCCAGCCTTGCGACACAATACGACGGTTACTGGCTTCAGCTTCTTTTAAATTTCTGACAATCATCTTAATACCTCCGGGTTGATCTACAGTGAGCAACAAATACAGGACGAGCTATTTCGATCTGCTCTAGCCCACTTTACTCAAGGTGTTTTGTTTGAAGACGTGATCAATACTTTTCTCAAGGATATCGAGCCCTTGATTCAAGTCTTTCTCGTGAATGGTTAACGGGCAGAAACACTTCACCACCTGACTGCGGTTACCGGCAGTTTCGATAATCAATCCGCGCTCAAAGGCTGCGCGACTGATTTTTTCTGCAATTTCGCCATTGCGACATTCCAGACCCTGCATCAAACCACGGCCTTTCAAACGCAGTTCGGTCACACCATGCTTTTCGCTAATGGCTTTAAATTTTTTGGTGACGATCTGCGCCTTGGCCTGAATCTCTTCGGCAAACGCGTTATCTTTCCAATAATGTTCCAGCGCGGCTGTTGCGGTAACGAACGCGTGATTATTGCCCCGGAAGGTGCCGTTATGTTCACCGGGTAACCATTGGTCCAGCTCGGGATGCAGCAACACCACCGCCAAAGGCAAACCAAACCCGCTGAGTGATTTTGACAAGGTCACGATATCGGGCGTGATGCCAGCAGGTTCAAAACTGAAGAAAGTACCGGTGCGGCCACAACCCGCCTGGATGTCATCTACAATCAACAGAATGTCGTGTTTGCGACACAGTTTTTCCAAACCTTGCAACCAGGTTTTTTCCGCTACATTCAAACCGCCCTCGCCTTGCACGGTTTCAACAATAGCCGCCGCGGGACGATCAACACCACTGGAAGGGTCGCTTAATAATTTATCGATCATCTTCAGTGTGTCGGCATCGCGACCATGGTAACCACAGAATGGCATGCGCGTTACGTTGCTCAACTCTACGCCGGCGCCACCGCGATGATGCTGGTTACCTGTGGCCGCTACAGCGCCAAGTGAAACGCCGTGAAAACCATTGGTGAAGGAAATAATGTTATTGCGCCCTTTGACTTTACGCGCAATCTTTAACGCGGCCTCCACGGCATTAGTGCCGGTAGGCCCCGTAAACTGCATACGGTAATCCAGGCCACGCGGGGTCAGGATGCAATCGCGAAAACTTTGGAGGAATTTTGCTTTGGCATCGGTGTGCATATCCAGACCGTGGGTAATGCCATCTTGCTCAATATAATCCAACAGCGCTTTTTTCAGCAGCGGATTGTTATCGCCATAATTCAGGGAACCCGCACCTGCCAAAAAATCCAGGTATGCCTTGCCTTCAGCATCAAATAAATAACTGCCACGCGCACGGTTAAATACCACCGGAAAGGAACGGGCGTAACTTTGAACAGCAGATTCCATCTCATTAAAAATTTTCATGGTGCTTTCCTCTTGTAAGTTGGCTAATGCGGAGTGACAAATGCAGGTTGTAGTCCTGCTTGTTATCTTGACCTTTGTCGGCTCCAGATAAATGGGTTAAAAACAAATGGGATTATCGCGAGGTAATGCAAACTCAGGTTATCGGACCTATTTGCAGCAAATGTTCGTCATCGTGCTGACCGCCGAAGTGACGATCCCGCGTATAAAAGACGCGGCTCTCTAGCGGCGTATCCAGATCCCGCGCCAGGCTGCGGAATAAATTCCATGACGCCTGGTTGTCCGGCGTAATCGTGGTTTCAATAAAACGGATTTTCCCAGCGAGGTTGCGCAACAATTGCGACAACATGTGTTTTGCCAAACCTTGTCCGCGCATGCTTTTCGCAATCACGATCTGCCAGACAAATAAGGTGGTTGGCTTGTTGGGAGGAATATAGCCGGACACGAAGCCTACCAATTCACCCTCTGCTTCAGCAGCGATAGCGGTATCACTGAAATGCGTGCACTGCAGCAGGTTGCAATAAACAGAATTGGGGTCGAGCGGCGGACTGGCAGCAACCAGTTGATTCAGGGCAAAACCATCATCCGGTGTGGGTTTACGCAGGCGCGCCTTGCCTGCGTGTGTCGAGTGTGTCGGTTCAGAGGTTTCCGTACTTTCTGTAATAGCGTGCATAACTGGCATCCCGTATTACTTAGACATAAAAGTAAATATTGCGATGAATATCATGTATATATAGCCTATTTGTTACAATTTAAGGCACTTATGAGTGTTTATGCTCAAATTAAATGCATTGTACACTAAGTATTATTATTTTTCTACCCGGTACCTAGGCGGCAACTATGAAGATCAGTTATATGCATAGGGTTTCGCGTTAAAGCCCCCTATAATTCGCCGGTCCATTAAAAACAGATATAAGGTTATGAATAGAGCAGAAGATGTGTTGGTCGCCTTGCGCCGCGTGATACGCGCGACCGAGTTGCATTCCAAACAATTAATCAAGACCGCCAAGGTCACCGCACCGCAGTTGTTATTGATGCAAGCGATCCAACGGCAAGACAACGCCATCATCAGCAAGCTGGCGAATGATGTCAGCTTAAGCCAGGCCACCGTCACCACCATTCTTGATCGCCTGGAGAAACGTGAGTTGATTTACCGCCAGCGGTCGAAGACCGATAAACGCAAAGTGCATGTGCACCTGACGCC
>DATJLH010000100.1:0-23966 GCA_035490615.1 Cellvibrio sp. | reverse complement strand
CCGGTGCTTGCCGGGGAATGGCGGCATTGACCTTGGGCTGTTTGGCCACCAGGAATTCTTTGGCGGAGGCTTCGGCGTTACGGCTGGCCAGCATGCGCAGGCGCGCCCGCTCAATCTCATCAGCCAGTTCTTTACCGGTTTTGCCGGAGGCTGGGCCGCGCGCGGTGCTACCCAGGCTTTTAAATGCGCCCAGGATATCTTCTGCCGGTGCTGGCGCGGGCTCCTGAACCAGCGGACGCGCTGGCGCTGCCGGCTGCTGCAAGTGTTGCAATTCGGTATCGCTGGCCAGCGTGGTCAGTATCTCCACGCCTTCTGCTGTGCGGTTGCTGGAGAGAATGATCGCATCCGGCCCCAGCGCCTGGCGGACCAGCTCCAACGCACGACGCATATCAGCAGCAACGAAACGTTTGACTTGCATAACTCTTCTCCTCGCCCGTGGTTTGAGCGGTTAACACTTACCTTTTATCAGCACCGACAGTGGCATCGATGGTGATTTGTTTGTTGTCGGGAATCTCGGTGTAAGCCAAAACCCGCATATCCGGCACGCTGTGGCGCACAAAGCGCGACAACATCATTCGCAGGGGCGCGGCAACCAATAACACCAGTGGTTTGCCGGCCATTTCCTGCTTCTGCGCCGCTTTAACCAGCGACTGTTGCAAGCGATCTGCCAGCCCCGGCTCGATAAACGCACTGTCATCGGCGCCGGCTTTTTGTGCCTGCTGAACGGTACTCAGCAATAACTGTTCCAAGGCGGGCTCCAGCGTGACAACGGGTATGTTTTGCTCGGCTCCCACGATGTTTTGCACTATTTGACGGGCGAGTGCCACCCGCGCCAGGGCGGTCAAAGCGGCGGGATCTTGACTCTTGCCCGCCCCCGCCGCCAAGGCTTCGGCGATGGAACGGATGTCGCGGATCGGCACGCGCTCGCGCAGCAGGTTTTGCAGCACCTTGAGCAGCACATTCAGGCTGATGGTGTTGGGCACCAGCTCTTCAACCAGCTTGGGCGAGGATTTGGCCAGCATGTCGAGCAGCTTCTGAACGTCTTCGTGGCCAAGCAATTCGTGGGTGTGTTGTTGCAGGATCTGGTTGAGGTGGGTGGCCACCACGGTGCTGGCATCCACCACGGTATAGCCCAGAGTTTGGGCCTGTTCTTTCTGGCCAGCGCTGATCCATACCGCTTCCAGGCCAAAAGCCGGATCCTTGGTTTTGATACCGTCGAGGGTGCCGAATACCTGGCCGGGATTGATCGCCAGATCGCGGTCGGGATAGACCTCGGATTCCGCCACCGCCACGCCCATCAAACTGATGCGGTAGCCATTGGGCAACAGGTCGAGATTGTCGCGGATGTGGACGGTAGGAATCAGGAAACCCATCTCCTGGGAGAGCTTTTTGCGGACACCTTTAATACGGCCCAACAACTCGCCGCCCTGGTTTTTATCGACCATGGGAATCAGGCGATAGCCTACCTCCAGGCCGATCACATCCACCGGCTGGACATCATCCCAACCCACTTCGGCAGGTTCTGTCGAGGGCGGTAAGGACGCCACCGGGCGCGGTGTCTCTGGCGCAGCGCCACCCGTTGCCGGCGCCTTACCGGGGTTGCCGCCGGAACGACTGCCAGAGGGAATAAAGCTGTTGTCTTCTACAGGAGTCGGCTGCTGGCGTTTCCAGTGGATGAAATAAGCCAGGCCCCCTGCCAACAAGCCCAACCCCATAAACGCAATATGCGGCATGCCGGGGATGGACCCCATCAAAAACAAGATCGCGGCGGCAATCGCCAGGGCCTTGGGTGATGCAAACATTTGGCCGGTAATCTGCGCGCCCATGTCCTCGGCGGTGTTAACCCGGGTAACCAGAATGGCCGCCGCAACTGACAGTAGAAGTGACGGAATTTGCGCGACCAGACCATCGCCGATGGTCAATAGCACGTAGATTTCCATGGCCCGGCTGAACTCCAGGTCGTGCTGGATCATACCGATACTCAAACCGCCGATGATGGTAATCACCATGATCAGGATACCGGCGATGGCGTCACCACGAACAAACTTGCTGGCACCGTCCATTGCGCCGTAGAAATCTGCCTCTGACGCAACGTCCTTGCGACGGGTGCGCGCCTCATCCTGATCAATCAAGCCCGCGTTCAAATCCGCATCAATCGCCATTTGCTTACCGGGCATCGCATCCAGGGTAAACCGCGCGCTCACCTCGGAAATCCGCCCGGCGCCCTTGGTCACCACCACAAAGTTGATGATCATCAGGATCAGGAACACCACAATACCCACGGCGTAATTACCGCCGATCACCACCTCGCCAAACGCCTGGATCACCTTCCCCGCCGCATCACCGCCCTCCTGTCCCTTCAACAGAATCACCCGGGTAGATGCCACGTTCAATGACAGACGCAACAAGGTCGCCACCAGCAAAATCGTGGGAAACGCCGCAAAATCCAGGGGGCGCAAGGCGTAGATGGTCACCATCAACACGACAATGGACAACGCGATGTTGAAAGTGAAGAAGGAATCTAGCAGGAAGGCCGGCATGGGCAGGATGATCATGGCCAGCAACATCAGCAACAGGATAGGAACACCCAAGCTGCCGCGCCCCAACCCACGCAATTGACCCCATGCCGCTTTCCGGTCGGTATTGCGCAGCTGAGTGAGAGAAGGAAATGCCATAGTGTACGGATTCTTGACGGTTAAGGGCCTTTGGGGGCTCTATCGCAAAAAGCGTACCGATGTTGAAAAGTGAAATAGCCCTCACACTAAAACCATATTTTTATATCCAAAACCACCCCCTTATAACGAACCTCATCACTCTTTAGCCGTTTCAAGCCAAAACACTTAGTCCCAGTTTAAAAAATGAAGAAAAGTGCGACGATGTGTTCGCCAAAATCAACCTATGATGATGTTACGTGGCCTGTTTCGGGGGCTGCGGTTCATGAGCCTGAGAAGATCACGTACAACATCAGACAGGATAATAATTATGCTCAACACATTCTCATTCTTTACCAAACGGTTTTGGCATCAGCTTTTTGTCTCAGGGTTTGCAGGGTTATTTGCTTTGCAATCCTATGCCGTTGTGTTCCAAGCGGAAGATTACAGTTATTACTACGACACCACGACAGGCAACGCGGGCGGTCAATATCGCTCTGATAATGTCGATATTGAATATACCAACGACCCTGCCGGTGGCACTTACAACGTTGGCTGGATTGATACTAATGAATGGTTGGTTTATCCCAATCTGGTGATTCCTTCTAATGGCAGCTACACCATCAAAATGCGTGTCGTCAGCCCCACTGGGGCAACGGCATCAGTTGACCTGAACGGCGGAGCCATTCAGTTGGGCGATATGGTGATACCCGCTGCGGGCAATTGGACTCAATGGACTACCGTCACCAAAACCGTGACCCTCAATGCGGGCACCTACAACCTTGGTGTTTTTTCAAAATCATCGAATTGGAACTTTAACTGGATTGAAGTGGCAGCCAACTCCAATTTACCCACGGCGTACAGTGGTTACACCGGCGTTTACCCTGGCTACACCTTGAAATTGGATGAGCGTTTTGATTATTTCAATGCCGCTATCTGGAAAAAAGGCGATGGTGCCGTTGGTAACGAATCTATATGCCGCTTCCAGCCCCAGGGCGTGCAAGTGGTTAACGGCAATCTGGAACTGGTTGTGCGTAACGAGTATGTGCCTGGCAGCTATTCCTACGACCACCAGGCAGAAAAAGCCCCTTACAACTACTCTTGCGGTGAATTACGCACCGTGACCAGTAAGCGCATCAAATACGGCCGTATAGAAACCCGTATGAAGGCGCCTTCCAGAACGGTTGCTACGGGTTATATCTCCTCACTCTTTACTTACAAGCATGAAGGCTCACCCCGCGAGTGGGAGGAGATTGATGTTGAGCTTGAGGGCGGCCGCCCCGATAAATTCCAGGCTAACCTGATTTACGGTGTGAACGTAGCTGACTGGAATGGCACCCGCCAATGGGGCGCTTGGGAGCATAAGATTGACATCGCCCCTGCTGATCAATGGCGTGTGTACGCCATCGAGTGGACGCCAACTGGCATTAAGTGGTTTGTCGATGGCACGCTGGTAAAAACACTCAATCAGGATTGGCTGGACTGCAACCCCTCGTGTGTTGCGCCGCAAGTCATGTACACCCCCGTCCCCAACGATTTAACCGAACTGATGATGAATTTCTGGATTCCTAACGACGGTATTCAGGATGTATTTGGTGGTAACAAGGCGGGCAATGTATACCCCATGAAGACGCAATATGATTGGGTAAGGATTTATTCACTGGACTCACACCCATTGACTAACTGGTAACCCCCGTACAAACAGCAGACTTCTGTCACCTGATCCCCCACAAACGTTCCCAGGGGGTCAGGGAGCTACAAGGACGTAGCATGCGTTTTCAACATCTGACCCTGAAAGCAAACGTCTTCGAAGTGCCGATCCGCGTACCTATTCTAGAAACCCAATGTCGATCTAAAAACCCAACTCCGATTTACAAACCCAATTCCGACAACCCCGGATGCTCATCAGGACGCCTTCCCAGCGGCCAATGAAACTTACGCTCCGACGCCGCAATCGGCAAATCATTGATCGAAGAAAAACGATTCGTCATCAATCCGTCAGCGTTAAATTCCCAGTTCTCGTTCCCGTAGGAGCGAAACCAATTGCCTGAGTCGTCGTGCCATTCATAGGCATAACGCACCGCAATGCGGTTATCGGTATATGCCCATAACTCTTTGATCAAGCGATACTCCAACTCCTTGCGCCACTTACGCTCCAGAAATTGACGCGCTTCTTCGCGGTTGCTGACAAACTCCGCGCGGTTGCGCCAGCGGGTATCCAGGCTGTAAGCCTTGGCCACGCGCTCGGGATCTCGACTGTTCCAGCCGTCTTCCGCCAGGCGGATTTTTTCAATGGCACTCTCGCGGGTAAAGGGCGGTAAAGGCGGGCGAGCTTCGGTAACCGACATAGCATTCTCCTAAACGCATTAATGAAACCATTATTTTTCAAGCAGTGTGCGGGCTATTTGACCTGCACGCACCGCCGACCGGGTGTCACCCATGACCAGCGCCAGGGTGATGGCGCCATCAATTAATATCAGTAATTGTTCCGCCAACTCATGGACATTTTTTTGGGTGTAGCCCTGCACCAGTTGCTCGACGAACTGCAACAGTTTCAACTTGTGCTCACGGGCAACCTGGCGTATGGGGTCGTCTGGATCACCAACCTCCCCCGCTGCATTGATAAAGGCACAGCCGCGAAAGCCCGGGGTCTGAAACCATTGGCTCAGTACTGTGAACATGTGCAGCAACCGCGCTTTGGGTTCGGAAACCTGCTGCGTGTTTTCACTGAACCACTTCATCCATCGCTCATCCCGGCGCCGCAGGGCTTCGGCAATCAACCCGTCTTTGCTACCGAAGTGTTTGTAGATGGTTTTTCGTGATACGCCTGACGTCGTGACAATTAAATCCATGCCGGTGGCACAGATACCACCGCTATAGACGAGTGATTCAGTCACTGCCAGCAAGTGTTCGATAGTCGGATTAGTAGAAGCTGCATTCATGGGCCGCATGGTAGAACGATCATTCTACCTGTGTCAACGATGCGCTTCGTTATTGGTGATATAGGCTTGGAGGGGTGGCCAGATCCGGTCATGCATGAATTAATACATTCCCATTTTCTGTTTGCGCTGAAAGTGGGTGGCGGTAATTCAGAGACTGGGAATACTGGTGTCTGCGGCCATCTCCGAATAAAAACCAAAGGATGGCTGCGTCGGTCTACGCCACCAATTTCTGATAATTCAAAGGCGGCGTGAGTGTTATCTCCAACTCCACAGGTAATCACAAAATGAATAACAACGTTATCGCAAACCTATCGGCCAGCGTTCCGACTCTTTTTGGCCGTTCGTTGACGCTCGTTACTGCTCTCTTTACCGCTGTTCTGTTTTCTATCGCAACGCCAACCTATGCCGATGTGCAGCCCTTATCGGTCGAGGGTAATCGCATCCTGATCGGCGGTCAGCCGGGCAGCCTCGCTGGTAACAGCCTCTTCTGGAGCAACAACGGCTGGGGCGGCGAAAAGTATTACAACGCCAGTACTGTCAGTTGGCTGAAGAATGACTGGAATTCGCGGCTTGTCCGGGCCGCCATGGGTGTGGAAGATCCCGGTGGCTATATTGAAGATCCGGTGGGCAACAAAGCCAAGGTTCGCGCAGTGGTAGACGCAGCTATTGCCAATGATATGTACGTCATCATCGACTGGCATTCGCATCATGCGGAACAGTATCGCGATCAGGCCGTCGCATTTTTTCGTGAGATGGCACAAACCTATGGCCATCACAATCACGTGATCTATGAAGTCTATAACGAGCCATTGCAGGTTTCCTGGAGTGGTGTGATCAAGCCTTACGCCACTGCCGTGATCAATGCCATTCGCGCCGTGGACCCCGATAACCTGATTATCGTCGGTACACCCACCTGGTCGCAGGATGTAGACCAGGCGGCCAACGACCGTATCAACGTCAATAATATCGCCTATACCTTGCATTTTTACGCCGGTACTCATGGGCAATACCTGCGTGACAAAGCGCAGTCCGCCCTGAATAGCGGTATTGCGTTGTTCGTGACCGAGTGGGGTTCCGTCAATGCCAATGGCGACGGCGGTGTGGCTTTGAGCGAAACCAATGCCTGGATGGAGTTCTTGCGCAATAACCATATCAGCCACGCCAACTGGGCCATCAACGATAAGGCAGAGGGCGCATCTGCCCTGGTGCCGGGCGCCAGCGGTACCGGTGGATGGGTCAGCTCACAACTCACCGCTTCCGGCGCTCTGAGCAAATCGATCATTCAAAACTGGCAGGGGCCTACACCGCCCACCTGTAACAGTCAGGCAGTGCCCGCGACCATCCAGGCGGAAAGTTTCTGTGAGATGTCGGGCATTCAGCTGGAAAACACCAGTGATACCAATGGTGGGCAGAATGTGGGTTACATCGATAATGGTGATTGGATGACCTACGCCGTTACTGTGCCGGCCACTGGCAGTTATCGGGTGAGCTATCGTGTTGCCAGCCTGAATGGGGGTGGTGTGATAGGACTCGAACAGGCAGGCGGCACACCGACATTTGGTGACATTGCAGTTCCCTCGACCGGAGGCTGGCAAAACTGGCAAACCATTTCACATGTGGTGCAACTGTCGGCAGGAACGCAACGCATTGCGCTGAGTGCCAGAAGCGGCGGCTTCAACGTCAATTGGCTTCGTATCGAAAGCGCTGGGAGCAGTTCTTCCTCATCGAGCAGCAGCGCCGGTGCAACTACCATTCAGGCCGAAGACTATGCGGTCATGAGCGGTGTGCAGACAGAAGCGACCAGCGATACTGGCGGCGGTGCCAATGTAGGCTGGCTTGATGCGGGAGATTGGTTGTCATACACCAACCACACCGTCAATGTCACCCAGACCGGCCTGTATCGTATTGAATATCGGGTAGCCAGTCCGGCCGGTGGAGGTCAATTAATCTTTGAAGAGGCGGGCGGCTCACCGTCTTATGGCAGCCTCACCATTCCGTCTACCGGTGGCTGGCAGAACTGGACCACCATCTCACACCAGGTGACCCTCAATGCCGGCACCCATCGCTTCGGTATTTATGTTAACAACGGTGGCTGGAACCTGAATTGGTTGCGCATCACCCGACTGAATTAATTCTTGTTAGCCTTATGGCGTTGGCTGCTCTTTACAGAGCAGCCGTTTTTTTAAGAATGTCATGCTGGTCTGGCTGTTTGTTCTTGCGCCTGTGCGCGTTGTTGCAGCGCAACCTGTTTGCGATACTGCGACGGTGTTATACCTTCCAGACGCTTGAAAAATCGATGGAATGCCGATTGGCTGTTGAAGCCGGATTGAAAAACAATATCCAGGATAGACTCCTGTGCCTCAGGCCTGCGCAGCAAGCGTTTGGCCTCTTCCACGCGGTAATAGTTAATAAACTCAAAAAAGTTCTGTTGATAATAGGTATTCAGAATTTCCGACACCTCACGGGAGCGCACACCAACCTGCTCGGCAAAACGATCAAGGTTAATATGGCTATCAAGATACAGTTTGTGTTGCTGGATGCCCTGCTCCACGGCTCGGATTTTTTCCTCCAGCTGCGCGATGTCCGCCAGGCGTTCGCCCTCGGCTGGTACTTCCGGTGCATTCGGAGCCATCACCTGGCGCGAATTCAGCAACCCAAAGATAAACAACGCGTTAACCAGCAAGACCGACAAGTAATTGTCAATAATGCCCATCATGTCGTTCGCGTTACCACTGATGTAATCACCAATAAAGTAGCCCACGAACGACCAGAACCAATGGATAAAATACCCCCCCAGAATCAAATAGGACAAATTCAGATCCAGATGTGAAAAGCTCGAATAGCGCTGTTTGATGCAGCGGCGGACCCGGTACTCCGTCACAAAACAAGCCAGTACATAGAAGAAGGGAAAGCATCTCACCACGGCCCACACAAAACCCACGGCCGCCGCTTTGGCCGGGGGCAGTTCAATCCAGGGAAGCCAGGCTTCACTGTCGATATCGAATGCCACAATCACCAACAACACAATCACAGCGGGAATCAGATGAACAAGATGTCTCATCTGTACTAACTGGACCTCTTCGGTTAACGAACGCAGGTAAAAATACAGCGTGGGGCCTTGCAAGAGTATGCAAACCGATAAGATCGACGGAGGGATGATGGAGTCGTTAATACCGGCCGCATGGAAATTCAGGTTCCAGATAAAAATGTTGGTCCCCAGGATGCTCGCCACCTGAATCAGAAATAACGCTAACAGGTTGCGTGATTGTGCACGTTGTGTCGGAAGTACCTTCAGGATGGCAGCCAATAAAAGACATTCAACACAGGTAATCGCCCACAGCAGGTCATGAAGATTCAGGTAGCTCACTTTCATTATTATTTTTCCTCGATACACGCGATGGATCAGCCGTTCTTACCATAGCATGTATCAGTATAACCGCCTGTGATCAAGGTGCCGAAATCCGCCAACTCCCTCGACTCCCACCAAACGCCAAAGGTGCAACTTTCCCAATTGATACCTATTACACCAAGCGGTAGGAATTCAGCGCAGGATTTTTTCATGCTATGGGCGGGGAAACTCAAGCGCGTAGTTGTGTCGCTGCAAAGAACTTCTGAAAAATCGTCTGCGTTAACACGTAAGCATTTTTTCAATGTGTTCCGGGATTCCTGCATTCATTGAGTGTTGCATTTTATGTCGTTGTGCTGCGCTGGTTCAGCGACATGATTTTCAATAATCGATGCCTTTCATAACAACGGTCAAACCATTCGGAGCTTGTAATGACATTGATAACATATTTACGCCAGAATCTCTGGCGAGGCCAGGTACGATTGACGCCTTTTGCTTTTTTAGTCTGCTTAGCAGGCATGCTGTGTTCAGTTTCACTTTCTGCACAAACTGCGATTAAGTTGTCTGATGGCGCGGCGACCTTTGCCAGTTCGCAGTTTCAGTCCGCCGCTTTTGCGGTGGATGGCGATCCAGAGACGCGTTGGGAGTCGAATCACGCGGTGGACCCGGCGTTTCTGACCATTGATTTGGGGCAGGCTTATAACTTGTCGCAGGTGGTGATTGATTGGGAGGCGGCTAACGCCGCGAACTACACGATCCAGGGCTCGAATAACAACAGCAGTTGGACCACCCTGGCAACGCGCACGGGCGGGAGTTTTGGGGACCGTACTGATACGGTGGCTATTTCCGGTATTTACCGCTATGTGCGTATGAACGGCACGACGCGCAGTGTGGGTAATGATTGGGGTTATTCGATCTGGGAGATGGCCGTTTACGGTTCGTCCAACAGTAACCTGCCCACGCCCTGGAACAATGGCGATGTGGGTTCGCCTTTGCCGGGCTCAGCCAGTTTTAGCAACGGTGTGTTCAACACCACCGCGAACGGCAATGACATCTGGAATAACACGGATAATTTCCATTTTGTGTATCAGCCCTTCAATGGCGACGGCGCGATTATCGCGCAAGTTACTTCGCTCAGTGCCACCCATGAATGGGCCAAGGCCGGTGTGATGTTGCGCGAGAATTTAACCGGCGGTTCTAAAAACGCGATGATGGCGATGACCAGCAGCAACGGGGCTATCTTCCAGCGCCGCACCGCCGCGAACGGTACCAGTGTCAGCAATTCCCAGGGCGGTGTGTTTACGCCTTACTGGGTCAAACTTACTCGTAACGGCAATACACTGACCGGATTCAGCTCTTTCGATGGCAGTACCTGGACGCAGGTCGGCACAGCCACGGTCAGCATGAACAGCAATGCGTATGTAGGGCTTGCGCACACCAGCCACGCCGCCGGCACGCTAGGTAATGCCCAATTTGATCAGGTTACGGTGCAAGCCGGTGCGGTGTGTTTCTATGAGAACACCAACTTCGGCGGCGCGAGTTTCTGCGGCAATGCGGGGGCGCAAAATGTGCCGAGCGGTTGGAGTAATCGCGTTTCCTCGGTGCGTGTGATCAATGGTTATTCTGTGGTGCTGCGCTCACAAGCCAATCAAGGCGGCAGCAGCGTGACACTGACGGGTGATACGGCGAATCTTGCCAGCGTCGGCTTTGATAACCTGCTCGCGTCTTACACCATCAGCAATCAGGCAAGCACGGGCGGCATGAAGGTCGTCGGCTATATGCCTTCCTGGGCTGGCAATGCGACAGCAATCCAATACAACAAACTGACACACATTAACTACTCCTTTGTGTTGCCCAACGCCAACGGCAGTTTGCAAGGCGTGCCCAATCCATCCAAGCTGCAAAGCATCGTTACCCTCGGCCATGCCAATGGCGTAAAAGTGTTGATTGCTGTCGGCGGTTGGAACGACGGCAATGACAGCGCATTTGAAGCACTGGCCGCCAATGCCTCAACGCGCACCGCCTTTGTCAACAACCTGATCAACCTGGTTGAACAATACAACCTCGACGGTGTGGATATGGATTGGGAATACCCGGACCCAGGTGCCTCCGCCGACAATTACGCGCTGCTGATGGGACAACTGAGCAACGCCTTGCACGCACGCGGCAAACTGTTGACCGCAGCGGTGGTGGCTTCCGGTTATACCGGCGGCGGTGTGAAGGCTGAAGTTTTTAATTACATCGACTTCCTTAACCTGATGGCTTACGACGGCGGCAACGGTTCAACCCACTCGCCCTATTCTTACGCCGTCAGCTCACTGAACTATTGGTTGGGGCGTGGCTTGCCAACAGAAAAAGCCGTGCTGGGCGTTCCTTACTACGCCCGCCCCAGTTGGTCGGCTTACAACACGCTGGTTGGCGCCAACGCTGCCAATGCCTGCCGTGACAGCAATGGTTCGGATTATTGGAATGGCATTCCGACGATTCGTCAAAAAGCACAGCTGGCTCGCTCACAGGCTGGCGGTATCATGACGTGGGAGTTGTCGCAGGATACCAATGGCGCGAATTCTTTGTTGACGGCCATGTATGAAGCAGTGAATGGTTTGGGTGGGTCGTATAACTGTAATTAAATAGATTCTCGCACGATGGGAGTTTGGCGTTAGGCCTTTTGTTTCGAAACCTTCAAGTCAGGGACGACTTGAAGGAGCTACAGGGATGTATTCATGCGTTTTCGAAACAAAAGGCCTAATGACAAACGGATTGCAAGGTACGCACTAATCTGCTGCCTATAACTTCGGTGCAGTTTCCAATTCGGTGTGAATTACTCCGCCCTGACGGCGATATTCTGTTGGTGTAACACCGACCAGGCGCTTGAAAAAGCGGTGGAAGGTCGACAGGCTGTTAAAACCGGCGAGGTGGATAATATCCAGAATATTTTCCGTCTTGTGCTCCTCCATCAACAACAACCGCTTCACTTCCTCAATACGATAGCTATTGATAAATTCAAAAAAATTCGTGCCGTAATGGGTTTTGATAATGGCCGATACGTCGCGTACCCGCAGTCCGAGCCGTGCCGCAAAGCGATCGATATTTAAATTCGATTCCAGGTAAATGCGGTCTACATGAATCGCTTTTTCGATGATGGCAATCTTGTGTTCGCGGTTTTTAATGCGCGAGGGTTTTTCAGCCACGATGGGTTCGGGGTGCAATAATTTTTCGGCATTGAGCAAGCCGCTGATAAACAGGCCATTAATTAAAATGATCACCAGATAGTTATTGATGATGCCGAGTAAATTGCTCACGCTCCAATGCACCCAATCCGCCACATAATAAGTGCCCAGCGTCCAGACCCAATGCACTAGAAAGCCCAGCAAAATAATATCGCCCAAGCGCAGTTCAACTTCGGAGACGGAAGAAAAACCCCGGCGCAGGTGTTGATGGATGCGATAGCGTAAACGCGCGCTGGCGATGACGTAAACAAAGGGAGAGAATTTTACCAGTGCCCACAAAAAAGAAACGGCGTGCAGCTTGCCTTCATCGGGGGTAGTAAGGCCGCGCCAGTCCGCTGTGTCGATGCCGTAGAAAATCGCAATAATACTGCCGCCTATCACAGGTAGAAGGTGCAAAAAATCCGGGCGGCTCCAGTGGTGTCCTTTGCTGCGCAGCGACTTGATATAGAAATACAGTAACGGCCCCTGTAACAATAAGCAGGCGACGTAGATCATAATCATCACAGGCGTTTTATTGACAGCGAGGTCTGCAAAAGCGTTATTCCAGACGATCATGGTTGATGCCAGCACCAGCGCAACGACAAGGAAAAAACATCCGATGATCGTTCGCGATTGCCCGTGTTTGTCAGGCAATACGCGCACCAGTACCGCCATACACAGACATTCGACAATAGTCAGGGTAAGGATAAGATCGTGAAGATTGAAAAAACTTCCTTTCATGACGGCATAGTGCAAAGAAAAGTAAGAGATTTTTATACATTGTTGTTGTGCTACTACGGCTCCAGCTGAACCGCGTAATAACCTGGCTTCCGGCAAGCCCTCGGCATACTATCATAGCAATTCCGACGCCGTGCCAGGCCGCTCCGGGATTTTGCCGGAAAATGTCGACCAGGTTTACTGTTTTACGCATGCCCGACCAACCTCAGCGGATGAACGTTGCGATATTGTGGATCAAAGGTCATATCAGTAAAGCTGACGCCGGCCATAGATCGGCGGGTCCAATTTGACATCAACCTGCGGGGCCTTCAGCCTGGTAGAGAGCACATTACCGGTACGCAGAATTGGCGCAGTTTTTGAAAGCAATTTATATGAAAAGAAAACTTGACGCTCTTGATACTAAGGAGAAAGATTGACATTGGGGTGGCAATTTTTTTTATATTTACATCCCGGCAGGATTTTTACGACTATGCTTAAACCAGAGCTTTGAGTTGTTGTCTCAAGAGCTGCGATTGCCGTCCGCTGGAGGGATCTACCCTGAGCAGTTGCGAACCCCATCGCTAACCAGAGGTATGTTATGAGCCTGTTTAATCATTACCGCGAGCGCTATGACAGCACCCAGCAGGAAGAATTATCGATCAAGGAGTACCTCGAACTTTGTAAAACGGACCCCAGCGTTTATGCCAGTGCCGCCGAGCGCATGCTGATGGCGATTGGCGAACCTGAGTTCGTTGACACCGCGCAAGACCCACGCCTGAGCCGCATCTTTTCCAATAAAATTATCAAGCGATACAAGGCCTTCGGTGAATTTTACGGCATGGAGGAATGCATCCAGCAGATCGTCTCCTTCTTCCGTCACGCGGCGCAAGGTCTGGAAGAAAAGAAACAGATTCTCTACTTGCTCGGCCCGGTTGGCGGCGGTAAGTCTTCATTGGCGGAAATGCTTAAAACCCTGATGGAAAAGATGCCGATCTACTGCATCAAAGGTTCACCGGTTTTTGAGTCACCGTTAGGCTTGTTCAGCCCGGAAGAGGATGGCCATATCCTTGAGGAAGACTACGGTATTCCGCGCCGCTATATCAAAACGATCATGTCGCCGTGGGCGGCCAAGCGCTTGCAGGAATTCCACGGCGATATTACCCAATTCCGGGTCGTCAAACTTTACCCCTCTACCCTGAACCAGATCGCTATCACCAAGACCGAACCGGGTGATGAAAACAACCAGGATATTTCCTCGCTGGTGGGTAAGGTCGATATTCGCAAGCTTGAAGAATTTCCCCAAAACGACCCGGATGCCTATAGCTTCTCCGGTGGTTTATGCCGCGCCAACCAGGGCCTGATGGAGTTCGTGGAGATGTTCAAGGCACCGATCAAGGTGCTTCACCCCTTGCTGACCGCGACCCAGGAAGGCAATTTCAACAGTACCGAAGGTTTAGGTGCCATCCCCTTTGACGGCATCATCCTGGCGCACTCCAACGAATCGGAATGGCAGAATTTCCGCAACAACAAAAACAACGAAGCCTTCATTGACCGGGTTTATATCGTCAAGGTGCCTTATTGTCTCCGTGTTACTGAAGAGATGCAGATTTACGAAAAATTGCTCCAAAACAGTTCACTGTCCAGAGCACCTTGCGCACCGGATACCTTGCGTATGCTGGCACAGTTTTCAGTCCTGTCCCGTTTGAAAGAGCCGGAAAATTCCAACATTTTCTCCAAGATGCGCGTCTATGATGGCGAGAATCTGAAAGACACCGACCCAAAAGCCAAATCCTTGCAGGAATATAAAGATGCTGCCGGTGTGGATGAGGGCATGAACGGCTTATCGACTCGCTTCGCTTTCAAGATTTTGTCACGCGTATTTAACTTTGATCCCACGGAAATTGCGGCCAATCCGGTGCACCTGATGTACGTGCTGGAACAACAGATTGAACAGGAACAATTTCCTAAAGAAGTGCAGGAAAAATATCTCAACGTCCTCAAAGAATACATTGCACCCAAATATGTGGACTTCATCGGCAAGGAAATCCAGACTGCGTATCTCGAATCCTATGCCGAGTACGGCCAGAATATCTTTGACCGTTATGTGACTTATGCCGACTTCTGGATTCAGGATCAGGAATACCGTGATCACGAAACCGGCGAGATATTAAATCGCGCTGCGCTGAACGAAGAGCTGGAGAAAATTGAAAAGCCGGCGGGTATCAGTAACCCCAAAGATTTCCGTAACGAAATTGTCAACTTTGTGTTACGGGCCAAAGCCAATAATGCCGGACGGAACCCGGATTGGCGCAGCTACGAAAAACTGCGCACGGTCATTGAGAAGAAGATGTTCTCCAACACCGAAGATCTGTTGCCGGTTATTTCTTTCAATGCCAAGGCATCTGCCCAGGACAAGAAAAAGCATCAGGATTTCGTGCAGCGGATGATCGAGCGTGGTTATACCGAAAAACAAGTACGGCTGTTGTCCGAGTGGTACTTGCGGGTCAGGAAATCACAATAGCGAACAATCAATTCAGGAGGAGAGGCAGGAATCCTACCCACGTTATTGTTAAAATCTTGGCAGATGTGACGCATCTGCCAGACCGTTTTGCGACAGCCTGACAGGTAAGCTATGAGCTATATTATTGATCGTCGCCTGAACACCAAAAACAAAAGTGCCGTAAATCGCCAACGCTTTTTGCGGCGCTACCGCGCCCAGATTCACAAAGCCGTTTCCGACGCCGTTGGCGAGCGATCTATCACCGATATTGACCGCGGCGGCAAGATCAGCATTCCTACCAAAGACATTGGCGAACCGGTTATCTACCACGGTAACGGCGGTCGCAATACGCGCGTACTGCCCGGCAATAAACACTTTTCTGAAGGTGATCGCATCCCGCGCCCTGAGGGCGGCGGCGGTGAAGGCGGTAGTAAAGCTAGCGACTCCGGCGAAGGCGAAGATGATTTCTCATTCACTATTTCCCAGGAAGAATTCCTGAATTTTATGTTTGACGGTCTGGAATTACCCAACCTGATTAAACGGCAACTGACCGGCGTGGAAGAATTCAAACAAGTCCGCGCAGGTATTGCTAACGAAGGCAGTCCCGGCAAGATCAATATCGTTCGTTCATTACGCTCCGCCAATATGCGTCGGATCGCATTAACAGGTAAAAAACGTAAACGGCTGGAAGAGCTGGAAGCTACCCTGGAGGCTTTACACCCCGGAGAGCGCACCGGCCCCGGTTACGAAGCCTTGCTGGATGAAATGGCCAAGCTGCGCAAAGCTATTGCAGCTACGCCCTGGCTCGACACCTTTGACCTGAAATACAACCTGCATATCAGGCAACCGATTCCGCGTTCAAAAGCGGTGATGTTTTGCATCATGGATGTGTCCGGTTCTATGGATCAGGCTACAAAGGATATCGCCAAGCGATTTTTTATCCTGTTGTATTTATTTCTGCAGCGCAATTACGAAAAAACAGAAGTGGTTTTTATTCGTCACCACACCATTGCCAAGGAAGTGGATGAAGATGAATTCTTCCACTCCCGCGAAACCGGCGGCACCGTGGTGTCCAGTTCACTGCGCTTGATGCACAGTATTATCCAAGCGCGTTACTCGCCTTCGGAGTGGAATATCTACGGTGCCCAGGCGTCCGATGGAGACAACTGGGAAGACGATTCGGCCAATTGCAAGGAGTTGATGATCAACAGCGTGTTGCCGCATTGCCAGTATTATTCCTATATCGAAATTACGCCGCGCAATCATCAGTCCTTGTGGCACACCTACGAAGAAGTACAGGCCGCGTGCCCGGATCAATTCGCCATGCAACATATTGTCAATGCCGCTGATATTTATCCGGTATTCCGTGAACTCTTCCATAAGAGGGTCGCATGACTCAACCGCTGTTTACTACCTCGGAATGGAATTTTGACCTGATACGGGATTGCGATCGGGCCTTGGGCGAACTGGCTAAAGAATTCAGGCTCGACACCTACCCCAACCAGATTGAAGTCATCAGTTCTGAACAGATGATGGATGCCTACGCCGCCGTGGGCATGCCGATTGGTTACCACCATTGGTCCTATGGCAAGCAATTCCTCAGCACCGAACACTCTTACAAACGCGGGCAAATGGGGCTGGCGTATGAGATTGTTATCAACTCCAACCCCTGCATTGCGTATTTGATGGAAGAAAACACCATGGCCATGCAGGCGTTGGTCATTGCGCACGCCTGCTACGGTCACAACTCGTTCTTTAAAGGTAATTATTTATTTAAAACCTGGACCGATGCCGATTCGATTATTGATTATCTGGTGTTTGCCAAAAATTACATCAGTAAATGCGAAGAGCGCTACGGCATTGACCAGGTAGAAGAAATTATTGACTCCTGCCACGCACTGATGAATTACGGGGTGGATCGTTACAAGCGCCCCTACCCCATCTCCGCCCAGGAGGAAGAGCAACGCCAGGCGGAGCGGGAGGAATATTTACAGAAGCAGGTGAATGACCTGTGGCGCACCATTCCCAAGACTGAACACATCGAAGACGACCCGAAAACCGCGCGCCGTTTTCCGTCTGAACCCCAGGAAAATATTCTTTATTTCCTGGAAAAGAATTCACCATTGCTGGAATCCTGGCAGCGCGAAATTATTCGTATCGTGCGCAAGATTGCCCAGTATTTTTACCCGCAACGCCAGACCCAGGTAATGAACGAAGGCTGGGCCTGTTTTTGGCATTACACGCTGCTGAACGAACTCTACGCGCGCGGTATGGTGACCGATGGTTTTATGCTGGAATTTTTGCAATCACACACCAGTGTAATTGCCCAGCTGCCCTACGACCACCCCTACTTCAGCGGGATTAACCCTTACACACTCGGTTTCAGCATGATGATGGATATTCGTCGCATCTGTGAAAACCCTACCGCTGAAGACCGCGACTGGTTTCCGGATATCGCGGGCAAAGACTGGAATGAAACCTTGCACTTTGCAATGCGCAACTTTAAAGACGAGAGTTTTATCCTGCAATTCCTGTCACCCAAGGTCATGCGCGATTTAAAACTCTTCAGCATCGTCGATGATGATCATGACGAGAGTATCGAGGTATCCGCCATCCACAACGAGACCGGCTTTCGTAAGCTGCGCGAGATGTTGGCGGGGCAATACAATCTGGGCAACCGTGAGCCGAACATCCAGATTTATAATGTGAACGTGCGCGGCGACCGCTCATTAACGTTGCATCACACCATGCATGAACGCAAACCCCTGGCGGATTCGGTGAATGAAGTGCTGCGCCACCTGCACCGTTTATGGGGTTTTGATGTGCACCTCTACTCCATGGACAATAATCAGATTCAGGCGGAATACCATTGTCCGCCCAAACCTGATAAATAATCTCCTGCCCCTTGAGGGCAGGAGATGTTTGCATTTACTCAAATAATGCCAATTTACCCGCACCCGCATATTGCGGCACCAGCGTCGGCAGCAGATCGACACTGTTAATCGTATACCTATAAAAATCCGATGGATCAAAAGCCAAACCGTTATTCACTTCCAAAATCCATTCGGCATTCGGGTTAACTAACTGCACCAGATTATCGTTGGTAAAGGTCACCTTCGCGTTGGCATCGCTGTCTTCACTGATAACATACAACTCACCGCTATCAACCTGAATATTGTTAGCTTCCAGGTAAAGTTCGGACTGCGGGCCTGCCAGAGCAACATAGGAAATCTGCCGATTGGGGCCGCTTCTATCGTTGAAGACATAGTTATTAAAGATATGGGTTTTGCCAAAGCGCACGCGCGGATGACGCTGGTAGGTGTTTTCAAAATAATTATGGTGATAGGTCACATGCAATCGTCCGGCATCTTGTATTGCGTTGCTGTCCACATGCCCCACCAGCATGGTTTTGTTGTACTGGTAGAAATGATTCCAGGACACCGTGACCCAATCGGCACCGCGTTTAGCATCCACGGCACCATCAATGCGATTCATTAAGCTTGAATTAGGCGCGCTGTACAAAAATGTGTTGTGATCCACCCATACATGATGTGAAAAACACTCAATGGTGACTGCATCCGCATCGGGATTTGAACCTGTGTCGTACACATCGCTGAATGTCAGGTTGCGAATGATCACGTTAGAGACATAATCATTGGCCGGATTATAAGCATCGGAACAACCGCTGGTACCGCCCACCCGAAAGCCGATCAAGCGCAGGTGCGCATCGTCACCCACACCGATGATGGATTTGTTTGACGCCACATTTAATTTCACGTACTGGTCCGGCGGCTGAATCATACCCTGCACGCGAATCACATAAGGCTCGCTGGCGGTGACGTATTGCTGCAACTGTTCAAATGTCGTTACCGTTACTTCCTGCCCGGCTGCCCCACCCGTCGTTGTCGGCACACCCAAGGCCGGAACAGTTGCAAAACCGATCATAGAAAAATCCGGTACTTCACCTATCGGCGGTGTACTGGAATTGCTCGATGATGCGGATGAAGCTGGAACCGAACTCGAAGCGATTGAGCTCGATTGCAAACTGGAATTCGCCTGAATGCTGGAACTGGATTGCCCTGCCGAACTGCTGGAAGACGGTGGCGCAACCGACGAAGCAACACTGCTTGATGAAGCAGCACCACAAGTACCGACGAATACATTACCAACGACCGTCATGGAATCAATATTGGCAATAGCCTGTGAGCCGGTGGCACGCAAACGCAATTGATTAATACCCGCATGGAGGTTCACCGTTTTACCGACACTGTTCCAGGCAGACAAAGACGCTGTGCGCGGGAAAGACAAGCTGCCGGACGAACCGTTGACCACCAGTGCCGCGCTGGTAGAACCGACATTGGCATAACGAAAGCTGACGGCATAACTGCCGCTGGCGGGCACACTGACTTCATAGGAAATACCCATCCCGCCGCTGTTATCAATATCGACATAACCAACGCCGGTATAACCGTTGTTGGCGGTACTGATAACACCATCGTAACTGCAAAAGCCGGGTGCATTTTCCTGAATCGTCACATCGGCGGAAACAACAGACATAAAAGAAGCAGATGCCAGCGCCAGAACGGCAGCTGACAGACGTAGATGACACATAATGTAACCCTCTCACCGGTTAATATATGGTTGATGTGTTTGTTATATTTTGTTGAACTGATCGCGTTCAACCATAGGAAATGTATTGTTCGAGTCGGTGAGAGTCAATGACAGGTCAAGTACGATTTACCATGACCAGTGCAATACTCATAGCGAGAGGAAATATTCGATGGGTAATAACCCGTTTATGAATTTTTATATGCAAGAAATACGCGACTGAAAAAGGTATTCATAAATTCCCCGTTGCATACCCGGCTTCATGATGCAGGTGTTAGCCAGGGAAAAGTCGCGGAAGATTCTCAGCAAACTGACGGCGGTAAATTCACTATCAGCGGCTGACTTTTTTGGAGCCGGTAATAACGCGATGGTCTTATCATCCTGCACGTAACATTTTTGTGATCGCTCCGGCACTTCCGCACCCGTGTAAAAAAAAGCAAATACCAGCGTGTTTTCATGCATATGCGCACGTAACTTCTCATACACGGCCGACAACTGCTCGCTATTACAAAAGTTAAAGACATCCCACGCCAGGATCACATCGAACTTAACTGCCGGATCAAAACGCAGTGCATGCTGACGAATTAACGATGGTTCTGTTTCGGTGGGTGATTTATGCAAGGATGGCAAAAGATCTTCGACATAAAAATTTTCCGCATAACGCAAGAAAAAATCCCCGTTGCGTGTCGCTTTACCGCCCAGGTCTAACACAGTCGCTGCGGGCGTTTTTTGTAGGTGTTCGCACACCAGCTCAAGAACATAGGAGCGATGTGCCAGCGTCGCATGCGGCAGACTGTGCAATTCGGCGGAGGCCATCTGGCGGTTAGTATTTTTCCCATCCGGTTGATAGCGCAGTACTTGTTCGGTAATGTCCTGCGCCATCCCCTCCTGCTGCATATAGGTATATTCCATGGTGTAGGTGCGCATACTTTTCAGCACGGTAGCGGTATCCATCCCCGCAAAAGGTCGGGAACACAGCACACCGGCGCACTGCATACGGGTTTGATACTGATCGAGTATTTGAAAATGACGCGGCACCGCCGGCAGGTTACGGCCCACATATTTAATGGTGTGCAGCAAAGTGTTGGGGCGACAGTGACGATTAAGGCGTGCGATCAGCCATTGCAAAGTCTCGCGATCCAGATAGTTAAAAATATCCCAGGCGAGGATCACATCAAACTGCTTGGTATCGGTAAATGCCGAGAGATAGTCATCCAACCCGGCGCGCAAGGCTTCACCGGACACCCAGGCTTCGCCGCATTCCGCAAAAAAATTATCCAGGCTTTCAAAATGGATATGGCAACTCAGGCGGGAAAAAAACTGGAAGCTGGCAGCTGATGCAGAGCCGAGATCAAGCACGCTGTTGTGAGTGGAGCTTTTGAGCTCGTTGTAGATGGCGGTGATACCAGGCGAACGATGGATAACCTCCATCGACTGGTTTGCGTTATCGATAAAACCCTTCACAGCCACCGTGAACAAATACCTTTTTAGAACCTATAAAACGAAACAGCCGTGCTGGAAAACCAACACGGCCTCGGCAATGCATTACAGCAAATTTATTTAACCAATATCGTCGACCTTGTCATCTTTAGGCAAAATGGATGAACCATAGCTGCTTTTAGGTTCAGGTTTGGTATCGGCATCCATATCCATGTCGATAGAGCCACGGAATTTCGCACCGTCTTCCAGCGTGACGCGCTCCGCTTTAAGGTTGCCTTTAACCCGGCTGGCGCTCTTGATAGCGATGTGCTCTGCCGCAACGATATCGCCTTCCACACTGCCCTCAACGGTAATCGTTCTGGCCGCCACGTTCGCTTTGATTACGCCCTGGCTGCCGATGGTCAAGTGATTACCTTTAAGATCAATACTGCCTTCTACCTTACCCTGGATCAGTAAATCTTCCTCGCCGGTCAATTCGCCCTTGAACATAATCTTCGGGCCGATCACAGCGGTCGGGGCGGCTTTCGCGCGGGATAATTCTGTAACACGACTCCCCGCATCCGGTGAGCCGATACCGCTGTAAGCAGGAATCGGATCATTGTTGTCGAGATCATTGCTAAACGCTGGGGAAGGCTCATTCTTGGTAAGACGCATTGAATCGCTCCTGTCAATGTCAGAATTTTTTTTGCTGTCGGGTGCGGCGATATCCTTCTTACGGGAAAAGGGAAAACCCGAAAGTATGCCATCCATCGGACAATTACCTTGTATTGCTGATACATGAACAGTGTCGGCAAGCCGAACTGGTGAGACTCCCCGCTTGCAGATGCCATGTGCACCGAGTCGCGTGAAGACATTTCCTGATGATTGTGAAAATCGCGGAAGGTGATTACAACCTTAGTGGCTTATAGCGGCGACGGCGTGATAATAAGCGAGAAAACGCGCCAAGATTTTTAAAATGTCAACTGGTTGGCATTTGGTGGATGGACTGGTACTAATAGGGATTGAGGATGAAGGTAAGCAAATGGTTTAAGGGATGATTCAGGGAAATGTATTGAGGAGAATGTTTCGGGAATGGGTGTCGGATTACGCTGCGCTAATCCGACCTATGGGGGAATTGGATGGATTAATCAAACTGCATATTCTTGGGAATTTTGATATTACGCGGGTATGTGGGTTTCTCGCCTTTGCCGCGACGGAAGTTGCGTAACTGGAAGACGTAGGCGAGCACTTGGGCAACAGCCATATATAACGCGGCAGGAATTTCCTGGTCGACGTCGGTGGTGTGATAAATCGCGCGGGCGAGTACGGGGGATTCGATAATTTCTATCTTGTGGGCTTTGGCAATTTCACGAATTTTCAAGGCAACATGATCGCCGCCTTTGGCGAGCATGATGGGTGTAGCCATTTTTTCCGGGTCGTATTTCAGTGCAACGGCGTAGTGGGTCGGGTTGGTGATGATCACATCCGCATCGGGCACATTGGACATCATGCGGCGTTGGGCCATCTCCCGTTGCAGTTGGCGAATGCGGCCTTTTACTTCCGGTTTTCCTTCCGTGTCTTTTACTTCATCTTTTAATTCCTGCCGCGACATCTTTAATTTTTTATTGTGATCCCAGATCTGGAACGGCACATCAACAGCGGCAATTAAAATGGTCGATGCTGATAAGATAATGGCCGCATAGCCGCTGATTTTGAGCGAGTGAATAATGGCGTTATTGACGGTTTCGTCAGCGAGGCGAAACATGGCTTGCTCAAACGCCAGCAGTAACAAAACCGTCGCACCGAGAATCACCGCAACTTTTCCCAGTGCCTTGGCTAATTCAACTAACGCCTTCATGGAAAACATGCGCTTGGTCCCGGCAATCGGGTCCATACGGCTGAACTTCGGCGCCATGGCTTTGCCGCTGAATAACCAGCCGCCCAATGCAATGGGGCCGACTATCGACGCGACTAACAGCATGCCGAACAACGGCAAGAGACTCAGCAAGCCATCGAACATGGATGCTGACAGATAGGCGATCATCGTCTGTGGATCAAAGATCGCCTCGCGGGGAATGGTAAAGTTGTAGCGTGTAACCTCCATGAGCTTGCCGCCCATGTATTGGCCGAACACCATCAAGCCAATGGTGCCTAGCAATAAAATTGCCGTGGTAGTGAGGTCGCGGGATCGGGGAATCTGGCCTTCTTCGCGCGCCTTTTCAAGTTTTCGCGAGGAGGCCTCTTCCGTTTTTTCCTGGCCGTTGTCATCTTCTTCAGCCATTAAGGTACTCCCACCAGGGTTTGTACCATCGCTATGCCCTCTTCTATCAGTGATTCAAACACCGGCAAGAAATTGGCAAGACTGAACCAGATCAACAACAAGCCAAACAGCAAGGTAATGGGAAAACCCACTGCAAAGATATTCATCTGCGGCGCCGAGCGGCTCATCACGCCAAAGGAAATATTCACAATCAACAGCGAGGTAAATAATGGCAAGGCAATCACCAGCGCGGCGCTGAACATCCAGGAACCCATGCTCACAATCAGGACAAAACTGTCAGCGGTTAGACCGGA
>DATJLH010000099.1:0-4377 GCA_035490615.1 Cellvibrio sp. | reverse complement strand
AGCCAGGCGCCCCAGGCCGTTACCGGCAAACCGGTATCCGGATCTATAGCGATAATCAGGTTAAACAAAATGCCGACGATAATGCCGAGGATCATGCCCAGCAGGATTCGGTTGGTGAGTGTCATCCTAGCCTCGATCGTTGTTATCAGTGGTGGGGTTTCAGTCAGGTGGTTGTTGTTATTGTGGATTCAGCGCGTCTTTCAACGCTTTACCGGGCCGAAACAACACACTGCTGCTGGCGGCGATTTGAATGGTATCGCCGGTCTGCGGGTGGCGCCCCTGGCGCGCGGCGCGATGGCTTCTTACAAAACTGCCGAACCCCACTAGCGACACCGATTCATCGCGGCTGAGTGCATTGGTGATGTGTTCAATCATGGCGGATACCGCCGCATCCGCCTTGTCGCGGCTCATATCAGTTTGATCGGCAACCCGATCGACGAGATCAGTTTTATGCATGGCAAGGGCCCTCAAGTATCGATAGTCCTGACGCGGTAGTGGCAGGCTGGACAAACGGGAGTGTACCCGCTCAGATCGCCGGGGGGCAGTGAAAACGGCAGCTTTTTATTGGTCGGGGCCGATTGCCGGCCAAACTCCCGGTGCCACCTGCTAGAATTCCGCGCTGGTTTGCCGACATGTGTGACAGGAGCGACTTTTGGGGTTATCGATAAATGGCCAGGTGACATGGCAGCCGCTGGCGCGGTGGCCCAGGGCGCAACGCCCGGAGGCGGTGCTGTGTGACTGGTTACTGGACAAAGGCTCACTCACGGCGCGTCTGGTGGCTCGCAGTCACGGTCATTTTCATGTCGAGGTATTGCGCCAGCAGATCGCCCGGCCGGCCTTGTCGGAATGGCGTTGTTTGAACATGGGCCGCTCGGGGCTGGCGCTGATTCGCGAAGTGGTATTGTGCGGCCACCAGCAGCCCTGGGTATTCGCCCGCAGCGTGCTGCCCCTGACCAGCCTGACCGGTAGCCTGCGGCATTTGCGCAAACAGGATGCTCGTCCGCTGGGGGCCTTTTTGTTCAGTCAGCCACACTTGCAGCGCAGTGCCATTGCTGTGAGCCGGCTGAAACGCCATCATGGCTACGTACCGGAACCGCTCACCAGCGATAAGCCCTTGTGGGGGCGGCGCTCGGTGTTTTACCTGGAGGATAAACCGCTGCTGGTGAGCGAAGTCTTCCTGGACGCGTTTGTCGACACCCTGGCCTCGCCGCCACCCTTGATGTCTACCCATCGTCAATAACGGACAACAGAATCTGCTATGACTCAACCTAGCCAACGCCCTGCCGCTAAACAACCCGCTTTATCTATTGGCCAACGCGTCCGCCTGTACTGGCAATTGATGCGCATGCACAAACCTATCGGTGCGCTCTTGCTGTTGTGGCCTACCCTGTGGAGCCTGTGGCTGGCTGCCGATGGCGTGCCGCGCTGGGATGTGCTGGTGATCTTTGTGCTGGGGGTGTTTGTGATGCGCTCCGCCGGCTGCGTAATCAATGACTTCGCTGATCGCAAGGTGGATGGTCATGTCAAACGTACCCGTGAACGGCCACTGGTCAGCGGACAGGTATCGGGTGGCGAAGCTATCGCCCTGTTTATCGGATTGTGCTTACTGGCCTTTGGCCTGGTGCTATTAACCAATCCCCTGACGATCCAATTGTCCGTGGGGGGTGTGTTACTGGCGTTTTGTTATCCCTTCATGAAGCGTTACACCCACCTGCCGCAAGTGGTGCTGGGTGCGGCTTTTGCCTGGGCAATTCCCATGGCCTTTGCCGCCCAGAGCGGGGCGCTCGGTGTGGAAGTCTGGCTGCTCTATACCGCTGTGGTGCTGTGGACCGTGGTCTACGATACCTTTTATGCCATGGTGGACCGCGACGATGACTTGCGCATCGGGGTGAAATCCACGGCCATCCTGTTTGGTGAGCAGGACCGCCTGATGACGGGCGTGTTGCAGGCCCTGACGCTTTACGCCCTGGTGATGGTCGGTTCGCGCTTCGAGCTGGGCACCTTTTATTACATCAGTCTCGGCGTGGCCGCTGCGCTGTTTGCCTACCAGCAATACCTGATCCGCTTTCGCCAGCGGGAGGCCTGTTTCAAGGCCTTTATGAACAACAATTGGGTGGGCCTGGCCATCTTTATCGGGGTGGTGGCCGATAAACTCTGATAATTTACCTGTGCTGCTGGTGCTGCGTTGAATCCTGTGCTGTCATAAAGTTGTAACACAGGGCTTATTTAATACGCTTGCAACAATTGCTCTCAGCCATCAGCGGGTAACAGGTAGGAATTATGAGTGGGCGTAAAATCTTGATCGTCGATGACGAGTCAGCCATTCGCGACATGCTCCGGGTCGCACTGGAAATGGCCGAGTATCAGTGTATCGAAGCCAGCAATGCACAGGACGCCCATGCGTTGATTGTGGATGAAAAGCCTGACCTGATCCTGCTGGACTGGATGATGCCCGGCACCAGCGGTATTGAGCTGGCGCGCCGCCTCAAGCGCGACGACGTGACCGCCGATGTACCCATCATCATGCTCACCGCCAAAGGTGAGGAAGACAACAAAATCCAGGGCCTTGAAGTCGGGGCCGACGATTACATCACCAAACCCTTCTCCCCCCGCGAACTGGTCGCCCGCTTGAAGGCGGTACTGCGCCGCGCTGACCCGCAGGTTAATGGCCACCCTATCACCGTGCAGGGTTTGTGCCTCGACCCGGCGAGTCACCGGGTGACAATCAACAACCAGGCGGTTGATATGGGGCCGACGGAATATCGCCTGCTGGAATTTTTCCTCACCCACCAGGAAAGAGCCTATACTCGCAGCCAACTGCTGGACCATGTGTGGGGCGGCAACGTCTATGTGGAAGAGCGTACGGTGGATGTGCACATCCGCCGCTTGCGTAAAGCCCTCACCGTCGACAACCACGAAAACCTGGTCCAGACTGTGCGCGGTACCGGTTATCGTTTCTCCACCAAGGCCGACGCATAATTCAGACCGGTTAAAAACGCACAGGCGTTTTCAACAAGACCGGTGGGCAGAAATTTTTATATCCCGCGCGAAGAAAAGTCATATTTCCACGCGATAGTGAGTGAAAATATTCTGCTGGAGATGGTTGTGAAAGAGGCTCACTATTTTGCTGCAAGGTTTTAGCGCCGAACTCAAGCGCCTGTCGATCTTCGTCGCGATCTGTTTGTTACTGGGCTGGCTGACCGGACACTTATTGCTGGTATTGGATATCGGTGTTCTGGCGTATCTTGCCTACATGCTCTGGCAAATGTCGCGGCTCAACCGCTGGCTGCTGCGCAAAAACGACGAAGAGCCGCCCGAGGCCACCGGTATCTGGGGCGACCTCTTCGACAATATCTACCACCTGCAACGTCACCAACGCCAGGAAAAGGAAAACCTGCAAGCGGTGATCAACCGCGTGCAGGAAATCACCTCTGCATTGAAAGACGGCGTGATCCTGCTGGACTGGCGCGGTCACCTGGATTTCTGGAACCCGGCGGCGCAACGGTTATTGGGTTTTCATACCAAAGACCAGGGTTTGTCGGTCATCAATTTTATTCGTCACCCGCGCTTTGTCAGTTACTTTGAAGAAGGCAACTACAGCGAGCCATTGGAATTACCCTCACCGCGTTTTTCCTCCAA
Source organism: Cellvibrio sp. (assembly GCA_035490615.1). GTDB lineage: Bacteria > Pseudomonadota > Gammaproteobacteria > Pseudomonadales > Cellvibrionaceae > Cellvibrio. The sequence continues at coordinate 738 of DATJLH010000099.1, read as the reverse complement.
GCAACTGCAATTTCAGATTACCCGCTTTGGTAAAAATGAACGCCTGATCCTGGTACGCGACATTACCCAGATTCATAACCTGGAACAGATGCGCCAGGATTTTATTGCCAACGTCTCGCACGAGTTACGCACGCCGTTGACGGTGATCAGTGGCTATCTGGAAACCCTGGCCGACAACAATAACCTGGGCCCGACCTGGCAGAAACCCCTGCAACAAATGCAACAACAAACACAACGCATGGCATTGCTGATCAATGACCTGTTGGTGTTATCAAAACTGGAAACCACCGAGGTGGGCCACAACCAGAAACTGATTCCGCTGGAGCCGTTGCTGCATTCTATTCGCAATGAAGCTGTGGCATTGAGTGGCGATAAAGAACAGGACATTACCCTGACCTGCGATGGCAATATTCAGTTACTGGGGAACGAAAAAGAACTGCACAGCGCCTTCTCCAACCTGGTGGTTAACGCCGTGAAATACACCCCGTCCAAAGGCAAGATCGCTATGCGCTTATGGAGAGATAAACAGAATTGTTATTTCGCCGTCAGTGATAATGGGCCGGGGATTGAAAACAAACACATCCCCCGCTTGACCGAACGCTTCTACCGCGTCGACGCCAGCCGCAACAGCAGCACCGGCGGTACCGGTTTAGGCCTGGCCATTGTTAAACACGTGCTGTTGCGTCACGATGCTGAATTAAAAATTACCAGTGAAGTGGGTAAAGGCAGCGTCTTCAC
>DATJLH010000098.1:0-4819 GCA_035490615.1 Cellvibrio sp. | reverse complement strand
GAGCAGGTGCAAGTAGCGGAACTGGGGCCGGGTGACGCGCTGTATATACCCACCCATTGGTGGCATCACGTTGAAGCGCTGGAGCCTATCAACGTGCTGGTAAATTTTTGGTGGAAGGGCGATCCGCCTGAATTGCCTGGTTAACAACCTCGTTATAACGAAACGACAAAATACGCACCCGGATATTTTGCCTCTTATAACCGATCATCATTCCCATTGTGCGATCAAGGTGGTAAGCGTTGTTATTCCGCGCTTCCCACTTTGATGAAAATGGCTGGCACGCGATAAAAATTTGCTGCCTCACTACGCAAACGCGCGACCTAACCAGCCAGCTCTGCATCTATCCGCCCACCTCGCCCATATCAATTGGTTTGGCTGTTCCGCTCAACAGGCACGCAACCGGTGCGCAGGTTGTTTAAACGCCACGGGTAGGATTGGTTGGCTTTTATTCATCCGCGTACTGATTTACGTCGAACGCAAGCCTGTCCCCAACTTGATCCGGTTCCCATTTTTATCCGGGAAAAGTGAAGCGCCCATGTTGATGGGCTTTCACAAAGTGGGACGACACTCAAGAGTGCCGCTGCAATCATCTTCCCCATCAAGTCTCCATCAATGTGACACATAAAAAAACATAACGCGTGTAATCGGAACCGACATATCACTTTTTTAGCAATCCATGGCGAATCAGTAATGAGAATCTCCAGCTACCGCTTTTATCCGGGCGGAGCTGTATCCAAACCTTGAGGTGATGTCAGGTCACCTTTGGGTGTTAACAGGTGAGGCTGGGATTATGCCAACCCCATGCGATCTTGTTAGCTCTCCTTGCTTGGCCCCCGGGGAACTGCCCCGGGGGCAATTTTTGTCAGGTGTGCGCCGTTATCGTTATCAAAATGATTCAGAAAAGAGAGAAGCGTATGAAGCAGCAGTTAAAGGTCATGGTCAGTAGCAGTGTGATTGTTCTAACCGCGCTGATGGGGTGTACCAAGACAGAGTCGGTCGATAAGCCCGCCGCAGCGCAAAAAGCAGCCGCGCAGTGGCCGGTAGTAACCAGTGCTGTTGCTAAAGATCCGGCGGTTGAGGGCAGAATTGACGCATTGCTTGCGAAGATGACGCTGGAACATAAAGTCGGTCAATTGATGCAGCCGGAGCTGCGTCAGATCACGCCGGAAGATATCAAGAAATACCACGTCGGCGCTGTACTCAATGGCGGTGGCGCTTTCCCCGGGGACAACAAATACGCAACCGTAAATGACTGGGTTGCGTTGGCGGATACCTATTACAACGCCTCCATGGACGATAGCGATGGCGGCATTGCTATCCCCATCATGTGGGGTACAGACGCGGTGCATGGTCACAACAACGTGATCGGTGCAACCATCTTTCCGCACAACATCGGACTGGGCGCAATGCGCAATCCGGAGTTGATGCGTCAAATCGGTGAAGTTACGGCACGGGAAATTTCAGCTACCGGTATCGACTGGAACTTTGCTCCGACCCTGGCGGTGGTGCGTGATGACCGTTGGGGCCGCACCTACGAATCCTATTCGGAAGATCCTGCCATCGTGAAATCCTACGGCGGCAAGATGGTGGAAGGCCTGCAAGGCCGTGCCAATACCGATGAATTTATGGCAGGTGATCGCGTGATTGCCACGGCCAAGCATTTTATTGCGGACGGCGGCACTGCGGGTGGTGTGGATCGCGGGGATGCGAATATCAGCGAAGCGGAATTGATCGCGCTGCATGCGCAGGGTTATGTCACGGCGCTGGAAGCCGGTGCGCAAACTGTCATGGCCTCATTCAGTAGTTGGCAGGGCAAAAAAATGCACGGTCATGAATACCTGTTGACCGATATCCTGAAAAACCGCATGGGTTTTGACGGTCTGGTGGTCGGTGACTGGAACGGTCATGAATTTGTGCCCGGTTGTACCAAAGTCAGCTGTCCGCAAGCCATCAACGCGGGCCTCGATATCTTTATGGCGCCCGATGCGGATTGGAAAGTGCTCTACGCCAATACCCTTGAGCAAGTGAAAAGCGGCGAGATCAGCGAAGCGCGTTTAAACGATGCTGTGCGTCGCATCCTGCGGGTAAAAATCCGTGCTGGCTTATTTGAAAAAGGTGCACCGTCTACTCGCGCCTTTGCGGCCAGGCAAGAGCTGATTGGCGCACCCGCGCATCGCGCTGTTGCCCGTCAGGCTGTGCGTGAATCCCTCGTGCTGTTGAAAAATAACAATCAACTTCTGCCGTTAAACCCTGACATCAATGTACTGGTAGCGGGTGATGGTGCTGACAACATCGGCAAACAATCCGGCGGCTGGACAATTTCCTGGCAAGGTACAGGTAACACCAACGCGGATTTCCCCGGTGGCAGTTCGGTATATCAGGGCATTGCCCAGTCTGTTGAAGCTGCGGGCGGCACCGCGACACTGAGCGAAAACGGTGACTACACCAGCAAGCCCGATGTGGCGATTGTGGTCTTCGGTGAAGATCCTTATGCCGAGATGCAAGGCGATGTTAAAAATCTCGCCTACAACAATACCGATGATCTGGCGTTACTTAAAAAACTGAAAGCAGATGGCATTCCCGTGGTGTCCTTGTTTATCACCGGTCGTCCGTTATGGATCAACCGTGAATTAAATGCATCCGATGCATTCGTGGCTATCTGGCATCCCGGCTCTGAAGGTGCAGGCGTTGCCGATGTGCTCTTCACCGATAAAGCCGGAAAAGTCCAGCACGACTTCAAAGGCAAACTCTCTTTCTCCTGGCCGGCAACACCGACGCAATCGCCGTTAAACGTGGGTGAGAAAAATTACTCGCCGCTCTTCGCGTATGGCTATGGCCTGACCTACAAAGACAAAGACAGTCTGGGTGATGATTTGTCTGAAGAGGCCAATCTCAGTGTACAAACCGATGCGGTGCTGAAAATTTTTGATAACCGTCCGCTGGAGCCCTGGCAATTGGTGATTGCTGATGGCCGCAACAACCAAGTGAATGTCACTGGCAGTACCGCAAGCCTCGACACCATCACCTTGCGCGCCGTGGATCGCAATGTGCAGGAAGATTCCCGTCGTATGCAGTGGAACGGTACAGGCCGCGGCAGCGCCGGTTTCTTTGCTCAGTCGCGCACCGATCTTTCTTCTTACGTCGAAGCCAATGCCGCACTGGTGTTTGATGTAAGAGTGGATGAAAAACCCACCGCAGAGGTGCGCCTCGGTATTTTCTGCGGCCAGGATTGTATGGCCGAAAAATCCATCACAGAAAACCTGCAAGCCCTGCCGCAAAAAGAATGGACCACGCTGTCGGTTGCACTGAGTTGCCTTGCAACAGATCGCGCAAAAATGGACATGATTTTGTCGCCGTTCTATCTGGTGACAGAAGGCAAGTTGGATTTATCACTCTACAACTTGCGTATCGAGAAAAACGTGGATGCGGCGATTAGCTGCGAGTAATCGGAGCTAAACCTGTATCCACAGAGTGACCCGGCCCGTCGATTCGGTGTCGACGGGTTATTACCGATAACTATATAACGAGGTAATCATGAAAATAACATTTCCTTTAGTCACCTGCTTTAGCGTGCTGTGCCTGACGCTGGCCGGCTGTGGCGGCAGCGATTCCAATGACAATCGCTCCAGTTCCTCCACACCGAGCAGCTCAAGCAGCTCCAGTGTTGTTGCGTCAAGTGAGCCTGCGTCCAGCAGCTCTTCAGAATCGAGTATTGCCGTTAGTTCTGAAGCATCCAGCGAGGCTTCAAGTTCTGAGGTGGCGAGCTCTGAGTCATCCAGTTCTGAATCATCGAGTGAATCCAGCTCCAGTAGTTCAGTTGGTTGGGCATTGATATGGGAAGACAACTTCGACGGTGACATGATCGATCCAGCCAAATGGGATCACGAAGTCAATTGTTGGGGTGGCGGTAACAACGAGCAGCAATGCTATACCGATCGAGCGGTTAACTCATACGTTGAAGACGGCGTGTTAACAATCGTTGCACAACGGGAAAATTTTACTGGTCCGAATGATCCGGAGGGTGCGGGCACCGGAACGGCAACCCTACCTTATACCTCCGCACGCTTACGTACCAAAAACTTGGCAGAGTGGACTTTCGGCCGTTTTGAAATCCGCGCGAAGTTACCTGCGGGTCAAGGTACCTGGCCGGCCATCTGGATGCTGCCCACAAATTCACCCTACGGCGGTTGGGCCGGTGGTGGCGAGATTGACATCATGGAAGCGGTGAACCTGAAAGCCGATTCAGATGAAGCTGGCGTACCCGAAGGAACACCCGAAGCTCGCGTGCATGGCACCTTGCATTATGGTCGTGCTTATCCCGGCAACGTGAATTCCGGTGCGTCCTATAAATTACCGGATGGGCTTAATCCGGCCGATGATTTCCATGAATACGCACTTGAGTGGGAAGCGGGGGAAATTCGCTGGTATGTGGATGGTGTTCACTATGCTACCCATCGTCAGGATGGCTGGTATTCCCAATACATGGTTGACGGTGTGTTGACCAATGCTCCAATCGGCGCGCCCTTTGATGAGCATTCGGAATTCCACTTGTTGCTTAATCTGGCTGTAGGCGGTTCCTGGGCTGCCAACACCAATGAAGGTGGCGTTGATGAGACAGCCTTCCCGCAAACCATGCAAGTGGATTACGTGCGCGTTTATGAGTGCAGCGGCTCTTCCCCATCAACCGGTACAGGCTGTGCCACGATTGATGAAGGTGCAGAATTGATTGCCGGTAACGAGCGCCCTGGCCTTGGCCCGGTTAATCTGGACGGCCCACCGCTACTCACCATTTATGGCGACGACCTGTTCGAAGGTTTGA
>DATJLH010000097.1:0-4552 GCA_035490615.1 Cellvibrio sp. | reverse complement strand
GGACGAACACAAAGATCACAGTCTGCAGGAGCAGGCGAAAGAGCGCGCCAAACATCCCCACGATTTACATGCCGGCACGCCTTACGACTGGGAGGATCTGGAGGCATACCAAAAGGAGCTTGAGCGACTGGATCGGGAGGGACCAAAAGGTTCGGAAACACCTTGATTTTGACGGGTATTTGCTAATGGGGTGTGGGGCACCAAAATGGGACAACGTTGTCATTGTCCCTGCTGTCATCAGCTGTTAAGCTAGCTCACCTTAACCTGGGTCTGTCCAATAACAACATAACGGCAGGGAGATATTACCGTGTCCGACGTCCATCTTTACCCCGTCCCCGAACATTTCAAGGCTGGTGCAGCCATTAATCTTGAGCGCTACCGCGCTATGTATGCTGAGTCGGTTAATTCGCCCGATACTTTTTGGGCGGAACAGGCCAAGCAGTTTTTGACCTGGCAGCAACCCTGGACCCAGGTCACGAAAAGTGATTTGCGTAAAGGTGAAGTTGCCTGGTTTATCGGCGGCAAGCTTAATGTCAGCGTGAACTGCATCGACCGCCATCTGCCCCAGCGGGCCAATCAAACCGCCATCATCTGGGAAGGTGATGACCCTGCCGAAGACCAACTCATTACATACGGTGAACTGCATACAGAAGTGTGTCGGTTGGCCAACGCCTTGCGCGCGCGCGGCGTCAAAAAGGGCGACCGCGTTTGTATTTACATGCCGATGATTCCCGAAGCCAGCTATGCGATGTTGGCGTGTGCGCGTATCGGTGCCATTCATTCTGTAGTGTTCGGTGGTTTCTCGCCTGAGGCGTTGAAAGATCGGATTCTCGATGCTGATTGCAGGGTGGTTATTACCGCAGATGAAGGTGTCCGCGGCGGCAAAAAAGTCCCGCTGAAGAAGAATACAGACACCGCATTGGCATCCTGCCCGAGTGTCCATACCTGCCTTGTGGTACGTCGTACCGCTGGTGATATTCAATGGAAAGAAGGGCGTGACATCTGGTATCACGATCTGGTTGATCAGCAAAGCGATGTTTGCGAACCAGAGCAGATGGACGCTGAAGACCCGCTGTTTATCCTCTATACCTCCGGGTCGACAGGTAAACCCAAGGGAGTGCTGCACACCACGGCCGGCTATCTGTTGCAGGCGGCTATGACCCATAAGTACGTCTTTGACTATCAGGAAGGCGATGTGTATTGGTGTACCGCTGACGTAGGCTGGGTAACCGGCCACAGCTACATCGTATATGGCCCGCTGACCAATGGGGCAATTACCCTGATGTTCGAAGGTGTGCCGACCTATCCGGATGCCTCTCGCTGCTGGCAGGTTATCGACAAGCATCAGGTCAACACTTTTTATACTGCCCCGACGGCCATTCGCGCACTCATGGGTGCGGGTAATGAGTGGGTGACCAAGACCTCCCGAACGTCGTTGAAGTTGTTAGGGTCTGTTGGTGAGCCTATCAATCCGGAAGCCTGGGAATGGTATTACCGGGTGGTCGGCGATAGCCGCTGCCCGATCATGGATACCTGGTGGCAGACGGAAACCGGCGCCCATATGCTGACCCCTTTGCCTGGTGCGATTGATTTGAAGCCAGGTTCAGCGACGGTGCCTTTCTTCGGTGTACAGCCGGTATTGCTGGATGCCGAGGGCAAGGAAATCGAGGGGGCCGGTGAAGGCAATCTGGCAATCAAGGCGGCTTGGCCGAGCCAGATTCGCAGCGTCTACGGCGATCACCAGCGTTGTATCGACACTTATTACAGTACCTATCCGGGCTACTACTTTACCGGCGACGGCGCGCGCCGGGATGCCGATGGTTATTACTGGATCACCGGCCGCGTTGACGACGTGCTGAATGTGTCCGGCCACCGGATGGGAACGGCGGAGGTGGAGAGCGCCCTGGTGCTGCATGATGCGGTTGCTGAAGCGGCGGTGGTAGGTTACCCGCACGATATTAAAGGCCAGGGTATCTACGCCTACGTCACCTTGATGAGTGGTGTGGAGCCTTCTGACGAGCTGCGCAAAGAATTGATTGCGTTGTGTGTTAAGGAGATTGGTGCGATTGCCAAGCCGGATATCATCCAATGGGCGCCCGGTCTTCCCAAGACCCGTTCAGGCAAGATCATGCGACGTATCCTGCGCAAGATTGCTGCCAACGAACTCGATAACCTGGGTGATACATCTACCCTGGCCGATCCGGCAGTCGTGGATGAATTGATTCGTAATCGTGCGAATAAATAAGTGTTAACGGAGCCCGGCTACTGCCGGGCTCCTGCTTTTAATGCTCAAGTATCAACAGGTTCTGGCGCGCCCTCTGCAGCAACTCTTCAAATGTCTCCCCCGGTTCAGCGCAACACACGACATATTCGATGTCGATCCGCTGAACAACTTCATCGCCGGCCTCATTGGTGATGCCAATATGCTCCACATGCATCAGTAGCCGGTGCACAATTTCTTCGGCATCTTCTTTTTTCGTGTTTGGCAGAAACATAGCGAAGCGCCGACCACTGAGGCGTGCGGCTATATCGTGGCTGCGGGTGTGACGGAGCAGCAAGCGAGCGACCTGGGTCAATACCGCGTCGCCGGCCTGGTAGCCGAGGTTGTGGTTGGTGTCCTGCAGATTGGCAATGCGCAGGGTAATCAGCGCGGCCGTTTCATTGTGATGTTGGGTGGAGAGCATCAAATCCGGGCAGGTCGCAAAAAAATAGCGGCGGTTATAGAGCTGGGTCAGTTGATCCACCGTGGCCAGGCTGTGCTCGATCTTGCGGTAACTGCCCAGTAACAAACGGTTCAGGCGATAGGCTTTGCCAAGTTCAAACAGACCCAGGGATGCGGCCAGCAGGCCGCCGGGCAGCCCCACAATCTCCAGCCAGCGCACCAGCAGCCAATCGCTGTGAACCAGGGTGTTGAGTAATTCTTGCCAGGCACCGAAAAACAACAATCCGAAGCCGACCATCAATTTCACAATAATCGGGCGGCGAATCGGCAATTGCGCGGTAATACACAGCAGGATAAATGCAGCGATGCAGAAGAACAGGTTGCGCACCGCCAGATGCATATCGACGCTGCTCAAGGGAATGCTATCGCCGCCGGCAAACACAGCAACTGCCCAAAGAAACACCGCCACCAAAACCAGCAACAATGTCACCAGTGCAATTGAAAAATTACTCCACATAACTTCACCGATATATGGGAATCACCGTAAATTCAGCATGGCTTGCGCTGAATTATCTCGGGCATAATAAGTCCAGTGCCATCGAGCGCTCGCATGATGGCTGTAGTCGATTATAGCGGTTGCGCATGAATTACAAGCGCAGCGTTGCTGCTGGAGGGTGCATTAATGAGCGAGAAAGACAAAGATCACGAGTTGTTCACACAACAGATGCAGGATGTGGAGCCGATTCGGGTACCGGAGACCGTCGCCCTGGCTTCCGGCCATAACGATAAACTGAATGCCTCCTCTCGCCGCAAAGCGGCGCTCGCCGAAGATCCACGCGACAAGAATTTTTTATCTGGGGAATATGTTGAGCCGGTCGATCCCTTGGCTATCCTTGAGTTTAAACGCGACGGGGTTCAGCACGGCGTATACAAGAACCTGCGCCTGGGCAAGTATCAGATTGATGCAAGGCTTGATCTGCACCAGATGAAAGTCGAGCAGGCTCGTCTGGCGGTCTATCAATTCATCAAAGACTGCATGGCCAACGATATTCGTTGCGCGCTCATTACCCACGGTAAAGGCGAAGGGCGTGAGCAGCCGGCGCTGCTAAAAAGCTGCGTTGCTCATTGGTTACCCCAGTTCTCCGAAATACTCGCTTTCCATTCCGCCCAGAAACAGCATGGCGCCAGCGGGGCAACCTATGTGTTGTTGCGTAAAAGCGAGAAGAAAAAGCTGGAGAATTGGGAGATGCACCATAAGAAGCGGTGAAAATAGGAGGAGCGTTTGGTATCGCTATTTGGAAATAGCAGCGTATCAGATGGAATTTGAAACCTTGTGGGAAAGTTTTCCTGCTTGATAACCTGAATGAGGGCAAAGATATGCAATGTACAACCTGTAAATCATCCCTGCTTGAACCGAAGGAACTTGAGCCGGGTTTGTTAGCCGCTGCCTGTGGGAAGTGCGAAGGTGCATTGGTGTCGTTGATGAATTATCGCTTTTGGCTGGATCATTACGGTGGTCTTGCTGAGCCGGAAACCCTGCCGGTTCTGGATGTACCCGATGAACAACCGGGTGTGCGAACATGCCCTAAATGCAGCCGGTTAATGACGAAGTACCAAATGGGCGTGAATTCCGCGCACAAGATAGATTTGTGTGCAGCCTGCGATGAAGCCTGGCTGGATAAGGGCGAGTGGCAATTACTTAAGCAATTGGATCTCCATGGCAAATTGCCCAAGATCTTTACTGACGCGTGGCAACGCAATATTCGCAAGGCGCGTCAGGAGGCATTTCATCAGGATCGTTACGAAAAACTCTTGGGGGAGGAAGACTTCGCCCAGGTACATGCCTTCCGCCAATGGCTATATCGTCATCCGCGCAAGGAAGATATCAAG
>DATJLH010000096.1:0-32711 GCA_035490615.1 Cellvibrio sp. | reverse complement strand
CGCAAAACATTCTGGAGTCTTCATATTATCAGCGGCAGATTTTGGCTGGCCGTTTATAAATACCGCCTCGCGAGCCAAGGCGTCCTTAACTTGCTTTCCCGATGCAGCCATTTGCGCATCCGCCAACAACTGCGTAAGGGGCATATCGGTTAACTGGTGTCGCTCCAACCTGGATGAAGGCAAGCCATCCAAACGCAATTGCTCGAAGTCATCCTGCCCTAACGCCTTCAACTCATCACTGAATAGCGCTTGCGTAATTCTTTGGGCAGCCAGGAGACCGCTATCGCCGTGCACAAGACCGGTCATCTCCTCAGCGAGAATACGCTGAGCCTCGGGCTTGACTCCACTACTCCTGTCAGCCTCTTCTATACGCTCAATCTCGCCAACACTTATAAAGGTGAAATAACGCAGAAACTTATACACATCTGCGTCTGCTGTATTAAGCCAGAATTGATAAAACGCATAGGGGGAGGTTTTGGCAGGGTCCAGCCAAACTGTTCCCGTCTCGGTTTTGCCAAACTTGGTTCCATCAGCCTTGGTAACCAAAGGCATGGTCAAGCCATAGACATGCCCACCGTGAAGGCGGCGGGTCAAATCTATGCCGCCGGTGATATTGCCCCATTGATCACTGCCACCGATTTGCAAGGTGCAGTCGTAGCGCTGATAAAGTTCAGCAAAGTCCAGGGACTGGAGCAGCATATAAGTGAATTCTGTGAAGGAGATACCCTCCCCCTCGCGCTCAATGCGTTGTTTAACCGATTCCTTGTTAATCATGTTGTTGACGGAAAAATGCTTTCCTATATCGCGCAAGAAGGTGAGCACGTTCATTTGCCCAACCCAATCGAGGTTATTAACCACCTCTGCCGAGTTACTGCCACAATCAAAGTCAATAAAACGGCTAACCTGTTGCCTGAGCCGATCAGCCCAGCCCGCAACAATATCCGGCGTATTCAGCTTGCGCTCTTGTGCCTTGAAGCTGGGATCCCCTACCAAGCCCGTAGCACCGCCGACCAGCGCAATGGGTCTGTGGCCTGCCATCTGAAATCTTTTCAACGCAAGCAAGGGAACTAAATGGCCGATATGAAGACTATCCGCCGTTGGATCAAATCCGCTATACAAGGTGCGCGAGCCAGAACTCAAATAATCAGCCAAAGCCTCCCCACCCGTCGTTTGGGCGATGAGTCCGCGTGCTTGTAAATCGTGTAGTAAATTTGAATCAACCGAGGGCATATCACCGTCCACCGCTAGCATTGTCAGGGTCTTTTATAACCAAACATAGAGAAAGGTTGGCCAAGATACCGGATCTTGTCTCAAAAACAAGACTGCCTATTATCAAATCTGGCAATTACAGCGTTGCGGGGTGTCATCAGTGGACTTTTCTGCTATAAATGCAAAGACTTATATTAACTTCATAAACGCGGGTTTAGCTTCCTTATGGAACCCATTAAAAAGCATTACAAAAATTTCCTGATCAGTCTGTTTCAGCACTTTCCCAAGGGACATCTAGCCGCCGCCAGCACTCTGGCTGCCGGGCTTTGTTTCGTGCTTGCTGCGGTTCCGTCCGGAAACGCCGAGGCGACGCGCCAGACGCGCCTGCCTTTAGATCTTCCCACGCAAGCCACCCCTCCGAAATTTGTCAGCCATACACCGTCCAACCACCCTCACTCCGGCCTCACTTCTACATTAGGTGTGTCCCTGAGACTTAAGGATTTGGTCAATTCAACATTGAATCCGATCCCGCTAGTTCTTGCCTCCGCTACTGCAGAGGCATCAACAATAGAAGAAGAGCCGAAGTGGCAAGAGTTCATCGTTAAGAGTGGTGACAGCCTGTCCATTATTTTCCAACGGGCCGGGCTGAATGATCGCGATATCTACGAGCTGTTTAATGAAAGCGCGGAAGCAAAAGAGTTACGCCGCATTGTCCCCGGGCAAACTATCGCTTTCCAGCTTAACGACGACGGAAAGTTGCACCAGCTGCACTACGTAAAAGATACGCTTAACAGTCTTAACTTTACCCGCAGTGAAGATGGCTTTATTGCTAAAAAAATCGAGCGCCAACCGGATATACAAGTGGCTTTCCGCCAGGCAACCATCAACAGCTCTCTTTTCATGGCCGGCAAAGATGCAGGTATGGCCAGCAATTTAATTATGGAGCTCGCTAACATTTTTGCCTGGGATATCGACTTTGCCCTGGATATTCACCGCGGCGATCAATTCAGAGTCATGTACGAAGAGCGTTATCTAGATGGCAAGAAGATTGGCACCGGAGCGATTCTGGCAGCTGAATTCACCAATCAGGGAAAAACATTCCAATCTGTCCGGTATACCAACGCCGATGGCGCCTCCCACTATTACACCCCCAGCGGAGAGAGCATGCGCAAGGAATTCCTGCGTATGCCGGTGGATTTTGCCCGCATCAGTTCCCACTTCAACCTCAACCGCAAACATCCCATTTTGCACACTATCCGTGCTCATAAAGGCACTGACTATGCCGCTGCACGGGGAACGCCGATCAAGGCATCTGGTGACGGTAAAGTAATCTTTGCCGGTCGCAAGGGCGGATACGGCAACACCGTGATTTTGCAACACGGCCAGGCATATCAGACCCTGTATGCGCATATGCACAATTTTGGCAAGGGCATTAAGGTGGGCACACGGGTTCGTCAGGGGCAAATTATTGGCTATGTGGGTACTACCGGGCTCTCAACCGGCCCTCACCTGCATTATGAATTTTATGTCAATGGTGTAGTGCGCAACCCAATGACGGTGGAACTGCCCAAAGCACGTTCTATTGCCTCTACTGAAAAAGCGAATTTCCTGGCTCAAACCCAGCCTGTCGTTGCACAACTGGAAGCATTTAAAGGTTCATCACGCCTCGCCATGGCGAGCGATGACGACAATTAATCGCCATGCCAATGACCGACATTTACCTCGGTTTAATGTCTGGTACCAGTGCGGACGCCATAGATGCGGTTGCCGTGGATTTTTCCAACAACACAGCCGCGCTACTTGGCTCACATAGCAAACCACTCCCCCCTGATATCCGGGCGGTGATACACCGCCTGGCTTCCACCGGCCCGGATGAAATCGATCTCCTTGGTCAACTTGATGTGCAAATGGGAGAGTTATTCGCGGCCACCGTTCGTGAGCTCATCGAAAAGCTTGGCTTAAGTAACCAGACACTCACAGCCATTGGCAGCCACGGCCAGACCTTGCGTCATCGGCCCCCGGGTTCGCTAGCTCACCCCTTCACCTTGCAGGTTGGCGACCCCAACATCATTGCTGAGCAAACCGGCATAACGACGGTGGCAGATTTTCGGCGACGCGATATGGCTGTAGGCGGTCAAGGCGCACCGCTGGTGCCCGCATTTCACCAGGCGGTATTTCAATCAACTACCGTCAATCGTGCCATCGTCAATATTGGCGGCATCGCGAATATCACTTGGTTACCGACATCTGGAGAAGCAACAGGATTTGATACTGGCCCCGGAAACGTGCTGATGGACGCCTGGATATGGCAGCACCACAAGAAAACTTACGATGACGCAGGGGCCTGGGCCGCCTCTGGCACATCGGATGAACAGCTTTTGGAGGCGCTATTGCAGCACCCCTTTCTGTTTCAGACGCCGCCAAAAAGCACAGGAAGGGAGGAATTCAACCCCGCTTGGCTCGATACGTGCCTGAAGCAATACCAGTGTGTTCGGCGACCTGAAGACGTACAGGCCACCCTGCTGGCGTTCACCGCCAGAACGATTACGGATCAGATTAAAAAAATTGCAGAAGAAGGGGATATGGAAGTTTTCCTCTGTGGTGGCGGTGCTTATAACGATACCTTGCGTCAGGCTATCCAGGATCTGATGCCCCGCTGCCCGGTTGCAACAACTGCGGAACTGGGTATCGCGCCTGAGTGGATAGAGGCCACAGCATTCGCCTGGCTGGCCAGGCAAACCTTGAACAGAGAGAGTGGTAATTTATGCGCGGTCACCGGTGCGAGAAAGCCGGTGATATTAGGGGGCGTGTACTACGTTTGAGGCATTGGTTAAATAGAGAAGGATGAACCGCAACCACAGGTGCTGGATGCATTGGGGTTCTGAATCACAAACTTGGACCCTTGTAGCCCTTCCTCGTAGTCCACCTTGGCACCGGCGAGGTAAGGATAACTCAACGCATCAACCAATACTTTTATACCGTCGCGCTCTACTACCGAATCATCTTCGGCGACGACTTCATCAAAGGTGAACCCATACTGAAAGCCGGAACAACCCCCACCGGTTACGTAAACACGCAACTTGAGGTCATTGTTGCCCTCTTCGTCTATCAAGCTTTTTACCTTGGCTACTGCGCTATCGCTAACCAACAGGGCTTGAGGGGTATAAATTTCAGGGCCAGACATAATAACTCCGATGAACTCTTCAGTACCTCTGGGTAGAGGGAAAAATATTATCCCTTTACCCAACTAAAACAGTCAACTATTCGCAGTGGTTTATTGCCCGGATGTTTTAAGAAAGCTGGTGGAGGACTCAGGTGTGGTACTAGTGACGTCAGACAGCTTTTTGACTGATGCGGGTGATTCAGCGGTACCGCTAAATATCAGGTTACCGTTAACCTGCGAACCTTTAACCATCTCAATCAGTTGATAGTGAATCGAGCCCTCAACAATTGCCTTCGCCGCCAGCTCGATATGCTTCGATGAATGGATATCTCCAATAACCTTACCATTGATAACAGCGACCGGCGCGCGAATGTCACCCTCAACCAACCCGGACTCGGCAACCACTAACTTGGCATCTTTATCGCCTTCAGCGATGACGTTACCGCAGATTTTGCCTTCTATCTGTAAATCACCACTGAAATGCAAATCGCCGACGATCTTCGCCGCACGCGAAATCAGGGTGTGATTGTTAGAAAAAGCCATAGTTTTCTTTCCGCCCCACATAACTTTGTTTCTCAAGACAATAAAAAGATTGAAGCGCGTAAGAGTAGCCCATTTGCGACAAAGAATCGTGTAACAGGCTGCAAATATTCGTATTTCAAAGCTCGGAGAGCTGCCACTCCAGCTCATTTTCAATCGTGGCCGGATGTTTTCGATTAGTGGATTTCACCAGGAATTGTATTTTTTCGGGTTTAAACCCACCCGGAAGCACCAGGTCACCCTCGATATTCTGGAAATACTTAAAGCTGAGGGAAATCTGTTCCGCTGCAACCTGATCGGATAACTCGTGCAGAGAAATACTGCGCGGCTTCTCCTCGCCTCCCAACGTCTGCACACCGACTATCTTGATGTTTAAATCCCCCTGGAAGGGATCGTCCATCGCAGCGAGTTTTTGGAGGACCAATTTGTAATGGTAGGCATCTGCCTGATCTGCACGAGTGACATGAAAGACACCGATACTGATGCCTTGGGGATTGGCGTTACGCCCGGAAGACATCATGCTGCGATATACCGCGATATCGCGTTCCAAGGCCGCGATCTGCACCGTTTGTTGCATTAACTGGCGGCGTATATCTTTGTTTGCCTGCTGATCAATATCAGCGTTGAGTTTTAGGTTGGCAACTTGCTGACGCAATTCCTCAGCATCTTTGGTTAAGGTGAGGATTTTTTGCTGTTGCTGGTCCCGCACGCCGCCAGGCAATGACAGCTGTTGCGCACCATGATCATAACCAATCAGGTAGCAGGAAACCGCCACGCCCGCGAGCACCAGGAAACCAACAACGTAATTGAATACTAACCGCATGGGGCGATAAGGCATCACCCGCATGCGATATTGAGCACTACCTTTTACTACCGCCATCGTCTATTCAGCCTTTTATATAGTGAATACGCGTATTGAATGGCTAGCGCACGCACTACCAAAAACGCACTGCGACTTGATTACGGCAGCAAAGCTACCACATCCAAACCGGCTTTCTCATCAAAGCCAAACATGATGTTCATGTTTTGAACCGCCTGGCCAGATGCGCCTTTTGTCAAGTTGTCGATGGCCGACAACACCACCACCGTATCGCGATCCTGGGGTCGAAAGACGGAGATACGACAAACGTTCGAACCTTTTACAGTCCGCGTTTGAGGCATTTCACCGGCAGGTAAAACATCGACAAAAGGTTCATTGGCGTAGCGCTGCTCGTAGAGAGACTGCAAATCTGGCGCCTGGTTCCCTTTCAACAAAGTGGCATATAGCGTCGCATGGATACCCCGAATCATCGGTAGCAGGTGAGGAACAAAGGTCAATTGTGCGGGTGTACTGCCGACTGGCTGGACATCGCGTAAACCCTGTTCAATTTCCGGCAGGTGACGATGACCCGCTACCCCATACGCTTTAAAGCTGTCGGTGATTTCCGTCAGCAGATTATCGATCTTTGCCTGCCTGCCCGCACCACTGGCGCCACTCGCGGCATTGGAAATTAGCCGGGTCGGGTCAACCAGGTTGTTTTCGATCAACGGTAAAAAGCCCAACTGGGTCGCTGTGGGGTAACAACCGGGGCAGGCAATCAGCTTAGCCGAACGAATTGCTTCACGATTGGTTTCAGGCAAACCATATACCGCGTGAGCAACCAGCTCGGGACAACCATGCTTCTGGTTATACCACCGCTCCCATAAAGCGGTATCGCGAATCCGGAAGTCGGCGGACAAATCAATAATACGCGCGTTGGTCTTCATCAAGGATGGCATGAGGTTCTGCGCAACGCCGTGCGGTGTAGCAAAAAACACCACATCCAGCTCACCCAGCACATCAACATCAGGTTCGCTAAACGCAAGGTCAATATGACCACGCAAACTGGGGTACATATCCGCCACCTTGATACCGGCCTCGGCGCGGGAGGTGATTACCGTGACGTCTACCTGGGGATGCTTGACGAGTAAACGTAACAACTCGACACCGGTATAACCTGTGCCGCCAACGATACCTGCTTTAATCACGTGTAACCCCTTCATTTGCTTAACTCTTGTCATCTGGGCTATTGTGCCCGGCGTTGATCGAGGGCCTATGATAAAAGCCTTGTCGATAAATCGAAAGTATTGAATGCAGGGGCCGGATCCACACCTCCCACCCTCGCCCCTTGTCGGGAGTCATCATGGTTCTCTTTACCAAAGCCTCGCAGGCCGCACATGCCAGACTCCGGGCGCTTCGTTCCCGCCTATCGGTGAAAGCAGAAAAACTGCGTGACCAACTGGCTTATATAAATGCCTTACCCCAGCTGACGTTATTAGGTTTGATTACCGGCATCCTGGCGGGCCTGATTATTGTGCTGTTCCGTTGGGTCATCGACATTCCCCTGGGTCTTTCGCTCCCTGATCACGGCGAAAATTTTGAGGCCCTGGCTGCGAGTTCCCGCTTTCTATTGCCGGTGATTGGTGGACTGACACTGGGTCTGATTCTGCAGCGGGTGAATAAACTGTACCACTCGGCCGGGATTGGTCATGTGCTTGATCGTATTCAAAACCATCAGGGACGCATGCCCCTGGGAAATTTCATTAACCAGTTTGGCGGCGGCGCCCTGTGTTTGTTGACCGGGCAATCCGTCGGTCGCGAAGGCCCTGCGGTACACCTTGGGGCTGGCTGCGGCAGCTTATTAGGTCAATGGTTGCGTTTGCCCAATAACAGCCTGCGCCCATTGGCGGGCTGCGGCGTGGCGGCGGCCATTGCTGCGTCTTTCAATACGCCGATGGCCGGGGTGATCTTTGCGATGGAAGTGGTCATGATGGAATACACGATCGCAGGGTTTATCCCGGTGATCCTGGCGGCCGTTGCCGGTACGACTATCACCCACTTGGTATTTGGGCCGGACATTACGTTTATTACCCCGCAGATTGTTATGGGAAATATCTTTGAGTTGCCGTTTATGGCGCTTACCGGTCTGTTTGTTGCCGTGTTTGCGGCGGCATTTATCCGGTTGCAAGCCCTTTGTTGCAAACAATCCTTACAACGTCCGGTCTGGTTACGTTTTTTATTTGCCGGAGTAGTCACCGGTGTGCTGGCGCTGTGGTTTCCACAGATCATGGGGGTCGGATATGACACGATCAGCGCATCCATTGCCGGTGAGTTGGGGCTCGGCTTATTGATCGCTATTGTTATTGCCAAACTGATTGCGACTGGAGTCAGCCTTGGGGTCGGCATGCCCGGTGGGGTCGTCGGGCCTTGCCTGGTCATGGGTGCGACCCTGGGTGGTGCGGTAGGCGTCATTGCGCATATCTTAATGCCCGGGTCCGCCAGCGATGTCGGTTTCTATGTCATCCTCGGGATGGGCGCGATGATGGGCGCCGTGCTGAACGCACCGCTCGCGGCTATGATGGCCATCCTGGAATTGACCTACAATCCGCACATTATTTTCCCGAGTATGCTGGTGGTGGTCGCCGCTTGCCTCACCACCCGCTGGGTTTTTCGCTGCGACGGATTATTCCAGACACTGTTACGCATCCAGGGCAAATACCGCGAGCCCCTCAACCCTGAATTTGGCATGATCCATCAGATGCTGAGCCGTTCCGGCGTGCGCGGCATGATGGATCGGCATTTTGTGCGTACCGCACGCCAGCTGGATCAGCAGCATGCCCAGGCACTGCTGCAACATCATCCGCACTGGATTCTGATAGAGGACGACATCATACTGCTGCACCCGGCAGACCTGGCGCTTTATCTGGAACAGCATCCGCTGACCGATGACACTGAAGATGCCCGACAGTTGGATTTACTTGAGCTGCCCGCACGCCGGCTACAGCTGACAGCCGTCAGCATCGAAGCCAACCTGTACGAAGCCTTGCAAGCCATGAATGCGGCGCAAGTTGATGCGATTTATGTCACTTCGGCCGACATGGGCAGTGACGACATAAAAAGAACAGACAAGATCAAAGGTATCGTCACGCGGGACAAGCTGGAAAATTATTATCGAATCTGATCGACCATTGCCCCCAAGGCTTCTCTCGCATAAGGGAATGCGAAAAGCGTCGTCGATCTTTCGATGACTGAATCGAAGAAACTGATGAGATTGTATTTATGCTCTGGATCAAAGCCTTTCATATTATCTCCGTCATCACCTGGTTTGCCGCGCTGTTTTATTTGCCTCGGTTATTTGTCTACCACGCGATGAGCGAAGACCACATCAGTCGCGAACGTTTTAAGGTAATGGAGCGAAAATTGTATCGCGGGATTGCTACGCCCTCGATGATCGCGACGATTATCTTCGGCGCCTGGTTGAGTCATTTGAATTGGGCTTATTACGCCCAGTCAACCTGGTACTGGAGCAAATTGGCGTTGGTGGTCATACTCGTGGGTTATCACCACGCCTGCCTGGTTTACCTGAAGCAATTGCGCGACGACCGCTGCCAACGCAGTCACGTGTTTTTTCGCTGGTTCAACGAATTCCCGGTGTTGCTGTTGCTGGGTATCGTTATCCTGGTTGTGGTTAAACCTTTTTAAATAATGGCGTAACTTCTCCTGTGAATCCTTTTACATCAACACCGTTGTATGCAATTACCGACAGCCTTTTGATGCCCGGTGAAGCGCTTTTTGCCGGGGTAACCGCCGCGCTTGATGGTGGCTGCCGGCTGATTCAATACCGGGATAAATCCGGTAATAATACGCAACGCCTCGCCGATGCAAAAAAACTCTTGGCGCTCTGCAATGCCTATGAGGCACAACTGATTATCAACGATGATGTGCCACTGGCCAAGGCCATCGGCGCCCACGGTGTACACCTCGGTCAAGATGATGTCAGCCCGATTCTTGCTCGCGAACATTTGGGCGCTAAAGCAATCGTTGGCGTGACTTGTCATGCGTCCCTGGACCTTGCACAACAGGCGATAAAACAAGGTGCAAATTATGTAGCCTTTGGCCGTTTCTTCCCGTCCAACACCAAGCCCGACGCACCACCGGCACCGTTATCACTACTTACCGCAGCGCGTGATGTCTGCGAGCCGACGCCCGTCGTCGCCATCGGCGGCATTACCTTGGAAAACGGCGCGCAGGTATTGGCAGCCGGGGCTGATACCCTGGCGGTCAGCCACAGCTTATTTGCTGCCGCCGATATCAAACGACAAGCGCAGGCATTTATTGCGTTGCAGAAAAATATCGAAACGAGACGCGTCCCTTGAGATGCAGCACCAGATAAATTGTCAACTATTAAAGATTGAAGGATTTTTTATGAGCCGCTCAGAAACCTTATTTTTGCAAGCACAACAGCATATTCCCGGCGGTGTGAATTCACCGGTCAGGGCATTCAAAGCGGTGGGTGGAACACCGATTTTTTTTGAGAAAGCTTTGGGCGCTTATGTGTGGGATGCCGATGAAAAACGCTACATTGACTACGTGCAATCCTGGGGGCCGATGGTGCTCGGTCATGCACACCCCGAGGTCATTAATGCCGTCATTGAAACCGCAAAATTCGGTTTAAGTTTCGGCGCGCCGACCGAGCGCGAAACCACATTGGCCGAGAAGTTATGCCAATTAATGCCCGGCATGGACATGGTGCGCTTTGTCAGCTCCGGCACCGAAGCCACCATGAGTGCAATTCGTTTGGCACGCGCGTTTACCGGGCGCGATAAGATCATCAAATTTGAAGGCTGCTATCACGGCCACTCTGACTCCTTGTTAATCAAGGCGGGCTCTGGGGCATTGACGCTGGGTGTACCCAGTTCGCCCGGTGTACCAGCCGTGTTGGCGGACCACACCATCACGCTGGACTACAACGATGCGCAGCAAGTGCGCGAATGTTTTGCCTCGCTGGGTGACAAAATTGCCTGCATCATTGTCGAGCCAGTGGTGGGTAATATGAATTGCGTTCCACCCGTGCCCGGTTTTCTGGAGACACTGCGCGATGTCTGTGATCAATATGGCAGCCTGTTAATTCTTGACGAGGTGATGACCGGCTTTCGTGTGAGCCACACCGGCGCTCAGGGGCATTATCAGATCAAAGCGGATATCACGACCCTCGGTAAGGTCATCGGCGGCGGTATGCCGGTGGGCGCCTTTGGTGGGCGGCGCGATGTGATGCAGATGATAGCGCCCTCCGGCCCGGTATATCAGGCGGGCACCCTGTCGGGTAATCCGGTTGCCATGGCCGCCGGATTGAAGACGCTCGAACTGCTGGAGAATCCTGCGATCTACCCGCAACTGAATGCACGAACCGAGCAACTGGTAACAGGCTTGCAGCAGCTGGCCGATGAAGCCGGTATTCCGTTCACAACCAACCATGTCGGCAGTATGTTTGGCTTTTTCTTCACCGAAGAAAAAAAGGTAACCAATTTCAAACAGGTTATGGCTTGTAATATTCCACGCTTTAATCAGTTTTTCCACGGCATGTTGAAGCGCGGCATTTATCTGGCACCGGCGTCTTACGAAGCCGGATTTATGTCAGCAGCCCATACGGAAGACGATATCCACATGACATTACAAGCGGCAAAGGAAACCTTCGCTGAACTCGTTTAACGAGCAGGTGCCCTGCCCCCGTGGGCTGGGCAGTAAGACCTATGTCGCGAGAGGACATCACACACGGAGTCCGGTAACCTACACTAGAGCTAATAACACAATACGACGCATCGCGATTGCCATCGGCCGAGAATAATAATCATGCAATCACCCAACCTGCTGAAAACGGTTATGCAGGATCACACCAGTCAATACTGGGTGGGTCAGTTTATCTTTTGGTTTGGCCTCTCCGTTGTTCCTTTTCTGGGTATTGTCTTCTGGTACAACACCACCAAACTGGTTTACGTTGAACACATGTTTTTGCAGGCTGCATTGGGCCTGTTACTGTCCTTTCCCCTGGGATGGTTTTATTCAATCATCTGGAAGCTCGGGCCGATCCTGCGCATGTGTCTGGTGCTGTCCATGGCTGGCGCCGTGGCAGCGCTCTGGACAGCCTTGCGCGTGGTGACCTACATCTGGCTAACCGGTGAAGTCAATACCTGGAATGATTTTGGCGGTTGGTATTTCGGTGCGTTTTATATTTTCCTGTGTTGGTCGGCGTTGTATCACGGCATGATTTATTATCGCCTGCTGGAAATTGAACACACCGAACGCCTGAAAGAAGTGGCCCACACCAAAGAAGAACAGATCAAACGTTTGAAGGCGGAGTCCATCGCGCGTGAAGCGCAATTAAAGATGCTGCGCTACCAGATCAACCCCCATTTCTTATTCAACACGCTGCACGCCATTTACGCGCTTATTAAACTGAAAGATGAACATCGAGCCTTGGGTATGATTGCCAAACTGGGGAAATTTCTACGTTATTCCCTGGAGTATGACCCGCAATTACAAGTCAATCTGGAAGATGAAATCAATACCTTGACGCTGTATGTCAATATCGAAAAGGTGCGTTTCTCTGATCGGCTCAGCGTTGAATTCGATATCAGCGAGCCAGCAAAGACAGCCAGGGTTCCCAGCCTGTTACTGCAACCGCTGATTGAAAATTCCATCAAGTATGCAATCGCTACCCGTGAAGAAGGCGGACAAATCCGTATCAAGGCAAGTGTTGAACATGGCGAACTCTTGCTGGATGTCATTGATAACGGCCCCGGTTTGGCCGGAGCAAAACCCGCGCCGGGCCAAACCACTGGCGTTGGCTTGCGCAACACGCGTGAACGTTTACAAACGCTTTATGGTGATCAGCATCAATTTCAGATTAAGGAGACACAACCAAGCGGTGTGCATATCAGTATTCGCATTCCCTACGAAAGCGTCTTGTCTGATGTGCCGGATAATAACAATAAAAAAACCTATAACTTTACTGGGTAAATTAGGCCATGATGAAACTCAGAACGATTATTGTGGACGATGAGCCACTGGCACTCAGCGTGCTAAAAACCTGCCTGGAAGATTTTCCGGAAATTGAGATCATTGCAGAGTGTCGCAATGGCCGGGAAGCTATCGATAAAACCCTGGAGCTCTCGCCGGATTTGATGTTCCTCGACATTCAAATGCCGGGCAAAAACGGTTTTGAAGTGATCAAAGCATTGCAAAACGATGTGATGCCGATGATCGTGTTTATCACCACCTATCAACAATATGCACTGGATGCGTTTGATCTGCACGCCGTGGATTACATTCCCAAGCCGCTCGACGAGGAGCGCCTCGCCCGTGCGGTACAACGCGCGCTGGATCGTTATCAGGGCACCCAGATCAGCGGCCATAATAAACAACCTTTGATCGGCGCCATTGATGCCGTGGTGAAAAAATTATCCGGCAATGTCGATGCACAAACAGAGATAACATCGCCCAGTCTCGACAAGATCGCGCGCAAAATAATTGTGCGCGACGCCGGTTCAGCGGTAGTGATTCCTGAAGCCGACATCGACTGGATTGATGCCGCCGGGGATTACATGTGTATTCACGCCAAAGACACCACCCACATCATGCGCAGCACGGTGAAGGAATTGGTGAATATGCTTGATGGCCAGGTGTTCAAACGCATTCATCGCTCAACGATTGTGAACATTGAGCGCATCCAAACAATTCAATCCCTAAGCAAGGGGGATTATGTGGTGTTATTGACCTGCGGTGAGCGGTTGAAGGTGAGTCGTAATTATAACGAGGCGGTTCGGGCGTTTTTGCATAAATGACAAGGCGTTAAATAATGCCTTATTCGTATTGAACCAGATCGTGTCGGATTACGCCGGCGGCTAATCCGACCTACTTCACAATTTCCTGCTTGTCCATCCGGCTTGTCGTGTGCTGAGACCGCCTTGTCTGATGCCGGTTGTCCTCGCTCACCGCACTTGGGATGCTATAGGCTGCGGTAAACATTCCTTACCCGAGAACAACATAATAAATGGCTTTGCGGGCGCGGTTATTCACACGCGACGCCAACTGTGCCCATACCCCACGGAAGACGGTTCCCAATAACGATAATCAGAGAGCTGGCAAGTTCCGATTCTTATCCTGACGCTGTATTTCCTATAACGAAAAATTTACCCATGCAGGAAGAAAACCATGAAAATTCCTAATCGGCCTTTCTTACCGACGCTGCTGGCGGGCCTGTGCCTGAGCTGGTCAGCAACCTCCACGGCCCAATCAACACTGATCTGGTCGGATGAATTCGACGGCGACCGCATCGACCGTTCCACCTGGACCTTCACCACCGGCGGCAGCGGTAACGGCAACGGTGAATTGCAGTTTTACACCGCCGCCAGCGAAAACGCATACCTTGACGATGGCAAGCTGGTAATCGAAGCACGCCGCGAGCCGATGGAAGGCAAAGAATTTACCTCCGCCCGTTTGCATACCAATGGCCGTATGGCGTTTAAATACGGCACCATCGAAGCACGCATCAAATTGCCGCGCCTGGACAACGGCCTGTGGCCGGCCTTCTGGATGCTGGGCAACAATTTCGGGATCGATGGCTGGCCCAAGTCCGGCGAGTGGGACATCCTCGAAGCTGGCTATAAATCCGCGATTGATGACGGCACCGTGAACCATGCCGTGTCCGGTGCTATGCACTGGTGGCACGAAACCGGCTCCTGGAGCGATTGGCTGCAAGCCGACGCG
The DNA here is from genome assembly GCA_035490615.1 of Cellvibrio sp. Lineage (GTDB taxonomy): Bacteria > Pseudomonadota > Gammaproteobacteria > Pseudomonadales > Cellvibrionaceae > Cellvibrio. Next base: position 18,234 of record DATJLH010000096.1, on the reverse strand, counting down.
GCCAACGATGTGGTTTTACCGTTCAACCTCTACGACGACTACCACAACTATCGCCTGGAATGGACACCCACTGAAGTGCGCATGTCCGTCGACGACACCACTTTCTTCACCATGGATATTACCGACCCCAACATGTCGGAATTCCGCACCGATCCGGCCCATATTATTTTGAACCTTGCTGTGGGTGGCTGGAATTTTGTGGAGATTACCGACCCCGCACAAATCACCGCGCCCTTCCCCGCGAAGATGATGGTGGAATACGTTCGCTTATACGAGAACGAATACACCGAATTGCACCTGGCGGAAGACGACCTGCCCAGTGGCAACTTCGGTATCTCCACCGAAACCACACCGGTGTTAAGCGAACTTAATTGGGGCGACCGCACCAACCTGTATATCTGGAACAACATGACCACCGTGGCCACCACGCCCTCGGAAGGCAGTTCGGCACTGGCTTATCAGATCCAGCCGGGCGACTGGTGGGGTATGGGCTTGCTGCACAAGGATTACAACATGCGCAACTATGTGCATGGTTATTTGCATCTCGATATCAAAACCGCCTCAACCAGCAACTTCAGCATCGGCATGGCCAGCACCTCCGGCGGTGACGCCAGTATTGAATTTGCCGAAGGTGGCGAGCAATACGGTCTGGTACGCGATGGTGAGTGGCATCATGTGGCGATTCCGTTGAGCAAATTCAGCGGCGTGGATTTTGAAACGGTGAAAACTTTTTTCAGCATCTCTGGTCCGGCGCCGAGCGCGGTGATGGACATCGCCGTCGACAATATTTATTTGTCCGAAAGCATCGAGCTACCCGCACCGGAATTCGGCAACTTCGGCATCTACACCGAAAATCCGGCGCACCGCGACGCGGGTGATTTCGGTTTCGGCGTGAACGGCGATTTATTCCTGTGGGACGATACCCTCACCCTGGAACCCGGCAATGTACTGGAAGGCAATGCTTCACTGAATTTGAAATCCACCGGCAAAGGCTGGTACGGCATGGGCTTGACCGCCCGCGAAGGTTTTAACTTGACAGCCTTCGATAATCCCGATGGCAAATTGCATTTCTCTTTGAAAACCACCGACCAGGGCGACTTCCAGATCGGTATCAAAAGCGGCAACGTGAATGTAATCGGCCAGAAGTGGATTTATTTCAAAGCGGGTAATGACCCTTACGGTTTTGCGCGCGACGGCCAGTGGCATGAGATTGTGATTCCGGTGGCCGAACTGGCCAAAGATGTTGATCTGTTTGATGTACGCCAATTACTGCAAGTGCTGGGGACCGGCGAAATTACCAGCCTCGCTATCGATGATGTTTACCTCTCCGGCGGCCAGGCCGCCAAAGATCCCGGTCACAACGGTCCGGTGGTGAATCGCGCGCCGACCGCTGCTGTCAAACCGTCTGTTATGGGCGGCCCTGCCGGGCTCACCGTCGATTTCGATGGCAGTAAATCCAATGACGTAAACGGCGATGCCCTGACCTACAGCTGGGACTTTGGTGACGGCACCACCGGCAGCGGCGCAAATGCATCACACACCTATGCGGACGAAGGTACCTACACCGTCACACTGACCGTCAGCGATGGCGAGCTGAGTGCAAGTGCTAAAACCTTTATCTTCGTGGATGCCGATTACGGGCAAACCAAAAGCGACAAACGCGGCTTGGGTTATGGTCACCATTCCGTAGAAGATTTTGAAGTGATCTCTAAAGGCATCAGCTGGTGGTACAACTGGAGCCATCGCCCCGATGTGATGATTGCAGATGTGCTCGATAACTACGGCGTGGAATTTGCGCCCATGGCATGGAACGGTGCGTTCAATGACCAGGCCATGCGCGATTACATTGCCAGCAACCCGAACGTGAAATATATCCTCGCGTTCAACGAACCAAACTTTATCGACCAGGCCAATATGACGCCCTCACAAGCCGCCGCTGAGTGGTATCGCCTGGAAGCCATTGCCGATGAATTTGATTTGAAGATTGTCAGCGTGGCGATGAACTTCTGCGGCAATTGCGTTACTGAAAACGGCACCACCTATTACGATCCGATTGATTACTTCGACGATTTCTTTGCGGTGTGTCCGGACTGCCGCGTGGATGCAATTTCGATTCACGCCTACATGGAAGATGTCGGCGGTGTGGAGTGGTACGTGAATTTGTTCAAGAAATACAACCGCCCTATCTGGATGACAGAATTCTCGGCCTGGAATGACACCACCACGCTGGAAGATCAAAAACGCTTCCTGATTCAAACCGTGGATTATTTCGAAAACGATGACGACGTTGAGCGCTACGCCTGGTTTACGGGTCGCCGTAACGGCCACCCTTACAACGGCTTGTTCGACTATCGTCAGTCCGGTGTGCTCAATGAGTTGGGTAGTATTTATGTGAACATGCCGGTCCACGGTGACGAGAGCGTGCACAATTTGCCATCACGGGTTGAAGCAGAAAACTATGCAACCATGAACGGTATTCGCCTGGAGCAAACCAACGATGCCAATGGTTTACTGAGTGTCACTGAGGTCGAAGCGGGCGATTGGATCGAGTACAACATTGTCAGCAGCGCTCGCGCTTATGAAGTGGCCGCGCGCGTAACCAGTGACGTGGGCGGCACGATTGATGTGCTCGTCGACGGCCAGCAAATTGCCACTATCGATGTGGCGGCCACCGCCGATCTGCAAACCTGGGAGACCGTCAACGCAACGCTGAACCTAGCTGCCGGTTCGCACAAACTGCGCCTGGTATTCAACAGCGCGATCCAGTTGAACTGGATGGATTTTGCTACCGGCAATGATGACGACGATGATGAAGAGCCAACACCCACCGGTAACCTCGCCCTGGACCGCCCGGTGTTTACCTCATCCAGCGAAGCCGGTGCCATGTCCGGCGCACAAGCGGTGGATGGCAATACCAACACCCGTTGGGCAAGTGGCTGGAGTGACGCTGAGTGGATCTATGTCGACCTAGGTGCGAGCTACAACCTGACGCGTGTGGTACTGAATTGGGAAGCGGCATACGGTCGCGATTATCAATTACAGGTATCTGATGATGCCTCCCAATGGACCACGGTGAAAACCGTCACCGGGAGCACCGGTGGTGTGGACTCGCAGGATATCGCCGGTTCCGGCCGCTACCTGCGCATGCTCGGGAATGCGCGCGGCACGGGTTACGGGTATTCCTTGTGGGAGCTTGAGGTCTACGGCACCACGGCTACCGGCGGTTCAAGCTCTTCCGTTGCGTCGAGTGCAGCGAGCAGTGCTTCCAGCAGTTCCAGTATGGTGAGCTCATCCAGCTCGTCCATCGCGTCGAGTGTGTCGAGCAGTGTGGCGCTCAGTTCCAGCAGTCAGTCCAGCTCGGTGGTGAGCGGTGGCAACCTGGCGTTAAGCCAGCCGGTTGTAGCCTCCTCCACCGAGGGCGGTGGCTGGGCAGCAACTTATGCCGTGGATGGCAACGCAGGTACGCGCTGGTCGAGTGAGTTCAGTGATAACCAATGGATTTATGTAGACCTGGGTTCAAGCCGCTCAATCATGGGTGTAGTGCTGAATTGGGAAGGTGCGTTTGGTCGCGGTTATGAGATTCAGGTGTCCGATGATGCAAACCAATGGACGACGGTGCATACCGAAGTGAATGGCGATGGTGGGATTGATGATATTCCGGTGTCGGCGAGCGGTCGGTATGTGCGGATGTTGGGCACGCAACGGGGAACGGGTTACGGTTATTCGTTGTGGGCATTTGAAGTTTATTAATTCATGGCTTGGCCTCGTCGGTGGTTCGGTTAGCCTTGTGTGATCCGGCCCGACGATTTTTCTTCGACAACGCTTCTTCGGCGAACTCCGTAACCTATACAGAGTTTGTCAAGGAAGACTGTCGAGGATCTGTTTCATTTCATACCCGTAGGTCAGATTAGGTGCATACGCGCCGTAATCCGACAGCTTGTTCAGAGAATACGTCGGATTACGCCTTTGGCTAATCCGACCTACTGTTTTGTTTCTTCCGGTTATGTGCCCAAGCGCACATAGCCATCGAAAAGCGTCTGCTAGGATTTTCCCTCGCTTAATTTTCCCGCCGAGCCCCGTTTTAAAACCAACCTGTTTGTGATGCGTTTCCTGTGTAACCTGGCCCATTTCTTGTGAATCAAATGGATTCTCGTGCTACTATCGCGCGACCTGAGCATTGTATGAATAAAGTAATTAACCGAAAAAATTGAACTGCCTGTATTAATTCCTATGATCCTGATAGTTGATGATAACCAGGAAAATGTCTTTTCCTTACAAGCGCTGCTTGAGCTAAATAATTTTCGCGTGCATGCGGCATCGTCCGGCGAAGAAGCACTGAAGCTGATCCTGAAGAACCCTTCCAGTTACGCCTTGATTATCCTTGATGTGCAAATGCCGGAAATGGATGGTTTTGAGGTGGCCGAAACCATATTGAGTTACAGCAAAACCAAAGACATTCCCATCATTTTTCTCTCGGCGGTTAACACCCACAAAAAATATATTGCAAAGGGCTATGCGTCCGGCGGGGTGGACTACATCACCAAACCGGTCGATGCGGACATCCTGCTGCTAAAGATCAAAACATTTTACAAACTGTCGGAACAGAAACGGCAGCTGATCGAAAAAGACAACTTCCTGCGCGAAGAGATTGAGTTTCGCCGGCAGGCAGAGAGTGCGCTTGAGCAAAAGGTGGAGGAACTCAAGTCTACCCTGGAATCACTGCCGCACATGGCGTTTACCACCTGCCAGGATGGGGAGATTGAGTTCGTCAACCACCTTTGGTTTAACTACAGCGAGCAAGCCGACCAATTTCCCGAGGCGGATAGTTTCGCCATCGCTGCGCATATCAAACATACCATTGCGTCAGGCAAACAAAGTGTGCAGGAACTTCGCCTGAAATTACCGGCTGGTGCAGACTACCGCTTTCACGTTCTCTATTTCACACCGGTCATCAAAGATGAAAAAATTGTGCGCTGGGTGGGCATCTTTACCGACATCCACGAGCAAAAACTCATGTCGCAGACCCTTGAGAAAAAAGTGGAAGAGCGCACCCGCGAGTTGATTGAAATCAATAGGAAGCTCGAGGCCAGTAACACCGAACTGCAAAAGTTTGCCTTTATTGCCTCCCACGATTTACAGGAACCCTTGCGCAAGATCCAGATCTTCAGCGATATGATCATCAAGCGTTATATCAACGATTCATTCAACAGTACCAAATTGTTGCAGAAGATTATTGAATCCGCAGCCAAGATGAGCACCCTGATCAGAAACGTCCTTGAGTATTCACGCCTGCCCGATAAGAACTTCTACGAAACCCTTGACCTTAACGCGGTCATCAATGAGCTGCTGCAGGATTTCGAGTGGGAAATAAAATCGCGCGACGCGAGGATTCACCTGGGCCAGTTCCCTCATATGGAAGCTATCCCCGGCCAGATACGCCAGGTCTTCCAGAACCTGTTTACCAATTCGCTCAAGTTTTCCCAGGATACCCAACATCCGGAAATCGCTATCACATCAGAGCTGGTCGAGGAAAAGTCATTTACGGCGGCGCAAGATGACCACGGCCAATTCTGCCGCATCATCTTTCAAGACAACGGTATTGGCTTTGATCAAAAATTCTCTGACAAGATATTTGAGATATTCCAGCGACTGAACCAGCGCGATGGTGCGCAAGGCACCGGTATCGGCTTGGCTATTGTCAAAAAAGTCATCGATACCCACAACGGTATCATCACGGTAGAAAGCAACGAGAATCAGGGAGCCAGATTTATCATGGTTCTGCCCATCAAACAATCCGCCATGCGTGTCGACGATTAACCATGAAAAAATACACAAGTAACCTGCTTATCGGTTTTGGCATATCACTGCTGGTACTGTTTATCAGCTCTACCGCTTCGTTCATCAGCATTAATAACCTGCTGGCCAATATCCATTGGGTTAATCACTCCAACAGAATCATTATTGATGCGGAAGAAATACTGGCGGCCATGCGTGAGGCAGAAGCGGGGCAACGGGGTTACCTGATGACGGGTGATCCCGAATATCTCGAATTTTTTCATTATTCCCAACGTAGCGCGCGCGACGCACTGGACCTGATTGATGAATTGACGGTGGATAACGCGGTACAACAGGAATCTGCACAGGAGTTACGGGCACATATCGAAAACCGCCTGGTTTTGCTTAACCAGTTGGTTGCCCACAAAGACACAACCGGCGTTATTGATACCGAAGGCCTCGCCAAGGGTAAGGAACTGATGGACAAGGTTGAACAAACCTTGTCGACCATGAAACAACATGAGACTGAGTTGCTGGCAGGCCGGGTTGCTGATATGAATGGCTCCGCCAGATACACCACGGCCCTCATTGTCATTGCTGCACTGATTGCCTTGCTTATCACCACCCTGTTTTATGTTCGCATCAGGAATGATTTTGCCCAACGGGCCTTGCTACAAAAGGAACTGGAACGCAAAGATCGGGATATCAGCCAACGCATTGAGATTATCCAGAGCGTTGCTGATCGCATTGCCCTGGGCAACTACGCGATTCGGATCGACAATCAGCAATCCGATTCTCTCGGCAACGTCGCCGTGTCGCTCAATAAAATGGCGGCGTCGCTGGAACAGTCATTTCAGATACTGTCCGATAAAGAGTGGGCGCAAGGCGGGATGGCTTCACTGAATGATGTCATGATCGGCGAGCACAATATCGAAAAACTGTGCAAAAGCATCGTTGAGTTTATTGCCGGCTTCATCAATGCCCACGCCGGTGCTGTGTATATTCTCGAACACGAAGAGCTGCGCTTTTTTGCCGGCTACGCCTATTCTGCCGACCCGGCACGAGACCGTTTTAAATTGGGCGAAGGTGTTATCGGTCAGGCAGTGGCCACCAATCGCATGATGGAGTTGAAAGATATTCCGCCGGAAAGTATCTATATCAAGTTCAGTCTGGGTGAAGCCCTGCCCAGGCACCTCGTCGCCATTCCGATTACGGACGGACATACCATCAAGGGAGCGATTGAGCTGGCGTCCCTGAATCAGTTTAGTGAGCGCGAAATTGAATTTTTGAGAAACGCCGTGCACAACATCGGTATTGCTATCTCTGCCGCACAAAATCGTCGCCGCTTGCAAGAACTGCTCGACGAAACCCAATCACAAGCAGAGGAACTGCAGGCACAACACACCGAGCTGGAAAATATCAACAGCGAGCTGGAGATGCAGGCCGAGAAGCTGCAAGCCTCGGAAGAAGAACTGCGTGCACAACAGGATGAGTTGCACTTTGCCAATCAGGCGCTGGAAGAACGCAGCCTGTTACTGGAAGAGCGAAACCAGGTTATCTCTGCCAGAAATATCGAGATTCAGGAAAAAGCCGATGCCCTGGCGCAAAGCATGCGTTACAAATCGGAATTCCTGGCCAACATGTCCCACGAATTGCGCACACCACTGAACTCAATCCTGTTGTTGTCGCGTTTGATGTCGGAAACCAACAACCATAACCTGACCAGCGACCAGATCGAATATGCCCGCGTGATTGAAACCTCCGGGCAAGGTTTGTTGACACTCATTGATGAGATTCTCGATTTGTCGAAGATCGAATCCGGCAAGATGGAGCTGGAATATCAATGGGTGCCCATCGCCGAGATTGTGAATGATATTAAATCCCTGTTCACACCGGTGGCACTCGGCAAGAACCTGGAATTCAAAGTACAGGTGGCTCCGGGTCTACCGGAAACTATCGAAACCGACAAGCTGCGCCTGGAACAAATCATTCGTAACCTGGTATCCAATGCACTTAAATTTACGGCCGAGGGTTATGTCAGCCTGACGGTGGCGCCGGTGGCCAAGGATACGCGCCTGCTGGATATCATCGTAAAAGACACCGGCATCGGTATTCCCAAGGATAAACAGGATCTGGTATTTGAAGCTTTCCAACAGGCTGACGGCTCAACCCAGCGCAAATACGGTGGTACCGGTCTGGGGCTGTCCATCAGCCGTGAGCTGGTGAAATTATTGGGTGGTGAAATTCGCCTGGTCAGTGAAGTGAATGCGGGCAGTGAATTTACGATTCGTATCCCCCTGTGCAAAAACAACCTGGCGTTACCGCAATCGACACCGGCAGCCCCTCCTGCACCGGCTCCCGCTGAAGTAACCCGCAAGAAATTTATCAGCACCGATGTTCCCCGTGGCATTCCCGATGACCGCGCGCATATCGGCCGTGCCGACAAAGTGATTCTGATCATTGAAGATGATATTAATTTTGCCAAGGCACTGTTGGAATACACGCGTGAAAAAGGCTACAAGGGCATCGTGGCCGTGCGCGGCGACGAAGGGTTGGAATTGGCAAAAGAATTCCTGCCCCTGGGCATCCTCCTTGATATCCAGCTGCCGGTGAAAGATGGCTGGGAAGTGATGGAAGAGCTGAAGGCCAATCCGGGTACGCGTCATATTCCGGTACATATTATGTCGGTGCACCAGTTTAAAAATGAAAGCTTGCTAAAAGGCGCTGTCGATTTTATTGAAAAACCCATTGCCTTTGAAAAGATGCACGATGTCTTTCAGAAGATTGAGTACGTGCTCACGCACCATCCGAAAAAAGTATTGATCGTTGAGGAGAACACCAAGCACGCCAATGCACTCGCCTACTTCTTGCAAAAGTTTGATGTGCGCCTCGAAGTCAAGAGCGGCCTTGATGACGCCGTCAGCTCGCTCAAACAACAGGATGTCGATTGTGTCGTGCTGGATATGTGCGTTCCCCACGAACGTGCTTATGACACACTGGAAGAAGTAAAGAAAACACCGGGACTGGAAAACCTGCCGATTATTGTGTTCACCGGCAAGAGTTTATCATCCAGCGAAGAGGTCAGGATCAAACGCTACGCCGATTCCATTGTGGTGAAAACAGCGCATTCGTTCCGGCGCATCCTTGATGAAGTGTCCCTGTTCCTCCACCTGATGGAGAAGAAGGATGCCGACAACAGCACCAAAAAATCCCGCCAGCACACCCTGACCCTGGACGAGGTACTGGAAGATAAAACCGTGCTGCTGGTTGATGACGATGTGCGCAATATTTTCTCCCTGACCAAAGTGATGGAAAGCATCAAGATGAACGTCATAACCGCTATCGACGGCAAGGACGCCCTGCAACAACTGGCAGAGAATCCGCACATCGACATCGTCCTGATGGATATGATGATGCCGGAGATGGACGGCTACGAAACGACGAAGGCTATACGCCATAATCCTGCTTATAATGAATTGCCGATCATCGCCGTTACTGCAAAAGCCATGGTCGGTGACCGCGAAAAATGCATCCAGGCGGGTGCTTCTGATTACATCACCAAACCCGTCGATATTGACCAACTTTTGTCATTACTGCGCGTTTGGCTCTATGAAAAACATTGACGGTTCTCACAACCCTCCGGTCGTTCTGGATGACGAACATATCAACATCATCCTGAATGATCTGATTGAACATCACGGCTACGACTTCCGGGGTTATTCCCGCTCGTCGCTTACCCGTCGGATTTATCGTTTAATGTCGCTGGACAAGTATGCCAGCTTCGCAGAGTTTCGTTTTCGCCTGCGCTACGATGAGGGTTTTCTGAATCGTTTTGTGGAAGAAATTACCGTTAACGTAACCGAAATGTTCCGCGACCCGGAGTTTTATCGCGTTCTTCGCAAAGACATTCTGCCGCTGATGGCGACCAAGCCATTAATCCGGATATGGCACGCCGGTTGTTCAACCGGCGAAGAAGTTTACTCCATGGCGATCCTGCTGCGCGAAGTAAACCTGCTGCATAAATCATTGCTTTATGCCACCGACATCAATCCCGTTGTGCTCGATGTTGCGCGCGAGGGGATTTACCCTTTGACCCAGATGAAAACCTGGTCGGAGAATTATATCCTCGCTGGCGGCAAGCAGGATTTCTCCCGCTATTACACGGCCAATTATAATCGGGCCAAACTCGACAGCACCTTGTCCGAACGCTTTGTTTTATCTACACACAACCTGGTATCTGATCGCTCTTTTAACGAGTTTCAATTGATTTTGTGCCGCAATGTGTTGATCTATTTCGATAAACCCTTGCAGGAAAAGGTATTGGCGTTATTTGATGAAAGTCTGGAGAGCCTGGGTTTCCTGGCGTTAGGCACCAAGGAGACATTGAAATTCTCTGCCGTGGCAAATAAATTCCAGCTGGCGGAACGCGATCAAAAAATCTGGCGCAAGATCGCGTGAGTGAATAATGCCTAGCGCATGGTTTCGCCGTGTATTTGAACTTTTCCCTCGCGCAGCTTCAGGCCACGCAACAAGTCTTCGATATCCTTTAAATTGACCGGCTTCACCAGATGCCCGTCGCACCCCGCCGCCCGTGACTGGGTGCGATCACCTTCCTGGCCCCAACCGGTTACCGCCACGATGGTAATCGCTTTTCCGTTAGTTTGTTCGCGAATCAGACGCGTCGCGTCGTACCCGTTCAGGTTGGGCATGCCCACATCCATCAACACAATATGCGGTGCAAATTCTTTCACGCAAGCCAGGGCTTCAAAGCCATCGTGGGCGATACGCACGTCGTGGCCTAATAAATTCAGCAGCATCGCCATGGAATCGCACGCATCGTGATTGTCGTCAACGATCAGGATGCGTCGTTTCGGTTGATCAGGCGCATGGATATCTTGCACGCGCGGCTCCGGTTGTACATCCACCACCGCGCTTAATGTTGGCAGAGTTACCCGGAAGATGCTGCCTTTATCTGGACCATCGCTGCTTGCACTGACACTGCCCTGATGCATCTCCACCAAGGCTTTCACCAGCGCCAACCCGATACCCAGGCCATCCGTGCAATGATTGCTATCACTCGGTACTTGCGAAAACATATCGAAGATATTCGGCAAGGACGCAGCGGGAATACCGATACCGTTATCGCGTACCTCCACAATCAGTTGATCCCCCTCCGGCTCAGCGATCAGCCAGATCTTTCCGCCCGGTTTGGTATATTTTGCGCTGTTGGATAACAGGTTGCTGAACACCTGTGCCAGGCGCGTGAGGTCAGCATCAAGGAATATCGGTTTGTCCGGCAGTGACACGGTCAACGAATGGTTCGCGGCTTCAATAGCCGGACGTGTTGCCTCTACTGCATTGTTGATCACTTCTTGCAACGATACGCGATGTTTTTGCAGATGTAATTTATTGCGGTTCATCCGCGAGACATCCAGTAAATCGTCAATCAAACGCACCATGTGGGTCAGTTGCCGTTCCATCATCAGGCGTACCTGGGACAGCGTCTGCGGATCGTTTTCTGCCAGTTCAAGGATGCGCAAACCATTGCGTACCGGCGCAAGAGGGTTACGCAATTCATGGGCAAGCAATGCAATGAATTCATCTTTCTTTCGGTCGGCTTCGGCCAGCTCTTCTGCACGGCTTTGGAGTTCCTGTTCCATATGCTTGCGTTCCGTCACATCGCGCGTGGTGCCGGCAATCGCTTCAATCTCGCCATTGGCACCAAACACCGGTACAAAAATATAATCGTAGATGCGCAAGCCATGGGTACCGATAAATGGCACTTCATCCTGAACCGGACGTCCCGTGGTCAATACCTGGGTTAACTCCCGATCATGCTTGGCGGCATGCCAGGCGGGATAGCCCAACTCGAGACAATTTTTACCGATGGCTTCGTCCCAGGTTTTTCCCCACATGGTCAGCAATGCATCGTTGGCGTAGGTGAATCTGAAATTGAGATCGAAGATATAAACAAAATCAGGAATGGTGGCGAGGATGGTTTCGTAAAGACGACGCAAGCGTTCGGATTCATGTTGGACATGAGCCAACCTGGCTTCGGTTTTTTTTCGTTCAGTAACATCTTTTAAAACATTCACCGCACCCACAATGTTTTGTTGTTCATCGCGGATCACATCAATGTTAACGATCACCGCCACACGGCTTCCATCAGTACGCTCGATCAGCACTTCCTGATCGCGCACCGGTTCGCCAGTTCTTAACACCTGTGCCATGGGGGTATTCGCATGCGGCAGGGGCGTGCCATCCATCCAGAACAGGCGATACGCACCACAAAAGCGTTCACCGGTTTCACCGAGGTGCGGCCGCCTCCCCCAAAGTTCAACCGCGCGTTCGTTGTAACGCACAATCAAACCAGAGGGCGCCGCGCAAACATAAACGGCCGCAGGCATCAGGTCGATCAGTTTTGCATCAAGCCAGCCCATAGCAGAAGATGAACCCGCATTTATTGCAGCATCATTCATTACTTTGGTGTCCGTGTACGTCATGAATATTCTCAATATGCAAGTTACGGATTAAGACCGCGTGACGACGTTTCGGTAAGCAACATACCGAAAACTGTTCAACAATTGCGATGTGCTAATACGTGCATGAGCAAAAGGGTTCAGGCATCTAAATCCTTTTTTGTATATTGTGATGAAAGATGGGATGAGTTATTAATCAGTCTCGCCCCGGTATGCACTTTGGGATCTTTGAAACAGGTGATTGAGAAAAATGGCGATTAACGTGAAAAGTATAGACACCTGAATAGACAAGCGATAAGTATATTAATAGATGTTAACAACAAACGGCGCGCAATTTATAGTCCTGTGGCACCAAAAAGTGCGGCCAGCGTGAATAAATTTTTCTTTGTGAGGCGCGATTACCATTATTTTGGTTTAACGAAAAATCTTTCACAGGTGCGCTTCGCTTGTTGTGATGGGAGACGGTGCAGAAAACGGGCAAGTGTAATAGCTATGCACCAGAATATCTCTTCGCGATTGGCGTTGAAATTTAACAGGATAGGTTGCCAGGGGTTTACGCTTGGTTGCTCAACGCACATTAGCGTCGTTAAGGACGGGATTTTGTGAAGCGAATAACATAAAACCGTCGGGCCATTCGGCCCGACACGTATGACTATCTGTCGCTGACCGGCTTGATCGCGCCACAATCGGCGGATAGCCATTTGCCGCTTTGAGTCATTGCCATTTCTTCTGTCTTGCCGTTCACTTGTGTTACAAAACTTGACTTGCCGGTATAGGCTTTGGGACTGCTGAAGGTAATTTCTCCCGTTCCGCTTGATGGCGGATCACCGGCACAGGTGAATTTAATCTTAAATTTATTCTTCGTTTGCTCAAGGATTTCCTGCTGGCAATCTTCATCCTGTTGCGGCAGGTCGCCGCGATCAATATCTTCTTGCGTAACGCACATCTTGACCGTTGTGCCGTCTTCCCCGATACCAATACCGTAGGACGCCATCATGGTCTCCATCATCTTGCGCTCTTCCGGCGACATGTTTGCCAGTTGATCTTGCATTTGTTTCATTGCGGCGGCCATTTCGCCGCTCGGGTTAGTCATGGTGAATTTGTGTTCCCACAGGCCTGGGGTCATGTCGATCTTTACAGCCAGGGCTGGTGTGCTGATTGCACAACCGAGTAATAACGCGATGCAGGTTTTATAGGTTTTCATAGTTTCGTCCGTGGTGGTGAGTAGGAGGGTTATGCGGGTGTTGAAAACGATGGATGCTAGTACAGTTTTTTTGTGGGGTAAAGAGGGGATAAAAAAGGGGCTCTAGAATCCGTTTGTCATTAGGTCTGTTATTTCGAAAACGCATGACAAATTGGCAGGAGAGCCAATTTGCACAGCGAAGCTGCCCGCAGGGTGAGCCACAGGGATGTGGCGAATGAATCTTCCCTGTAGCTCCTTCAAGTCGTCCCTGACTTGAAGGTTTCGAAATAACAGGCCTAACGCCAAACTCGCTTGGCGATAACGCCAAACTTGTTACTATCTATCCTGTATTTGTAGCATCTTTATTCCTGCAAGAGTTTCAGCAATGTTGGCTCCATGGCTTTGGCCCAGGTGGCGTAGCTGCTTTCATTCAGGTGTAACAAATCCGGCATAACCTCGCGCGACAAGGTGCCGTCGTCGGTCAGGAAGTGATCGTTGATGTTCAGGTAAAAAATATGCTGGTTGTCGGCATAGGTTTTGATGATGTCGTTGATGCGGTTGTTGATCTGGCGCATTTCGGCATCGGGTTTTTCTTCGCGTGGGAAGATACCTAACAGCAGAATTTTTGTATCGGGCAAGCGGGTGCGCAGTTCTTGTAGAACGGTTTTAATACCGATAGCCGTGTATTGCGGTTGTTCCAGACGGTGTCCGGTATTGTTGGTGCCGATCATCAATACCGCCACCTTGGGATTAATTCCGTCCACTTCACCGTGCTGCAAACGCCACAATACATTTTCCGTGCGGTCGCCGCCGTAACCGAGGTTTACCGCGTTACGGTCGGCATAGTATTTTTCCCATACGGCTTTGCCTTCTTTCTCCCACCCCTGGGTAATGGAGTCACCGATCATGAGCAAGTCCACGTTGCCCTGGCGAATGCGTTGCAATTTTTCCTGGTGACGCGGTTCCCACCAGTCGCGCGCCCAGAATTCGTTGAGCATGGACGGCGTTACCGCAACGGTTTTGTAATCCGGGCAGGTGGCATTGGGTGTGCCGTCTTTCAGGAACTGGACGTTGGCGATGGCCAGTTCGCCGGCACCGCCGGTTTCCAGCGCGAAGGGTAAGGTTACTGCGCTGAAGTCGTCACCGTCCTGTGCAAAACAGGATAGGGGCAGGCGGATGTTTTGCCAGCCTTTTCCAGCCATGGCAAAGGCTTGTTCGGTGAAGGGTACTTTGCGTTTGCATTGCTCGCCGCATTGCAAACGGAAATTCACACCGCCATTGGCCAACTCAATCACATTCATATCCAGTGATAAAACACCGTTTTTTACATGCTCGCGCAAATCCAGTGGCTTGCCGCCCTCGAGGGAGAGGCCTGCGCTCCAGGTGTTTTTCCAGGTTAAGGTCAGCGCGTCTTCCTGCACATCTTTATCGCTGGTCCTGATCACCACACTGCCATCAGGCAAAGCCGCATAAGCACCGCTGAGAATCTGGTTGCGCTCATGGTTGTTGAAGAAAACATTCCAGGGCTGCAGCGGACGACCGACATAAAATTTAATATCGCCGGCTTTACCGGTAGCCACGCCGGCCACTTTCTCCGGCAATTTATTCGGCCCGGTTTTTCCGGAAGCGTAGGTTAAACCATAGCCGTAGGCGAACAGCGGATCATAGTCAGGGTGGTGCGCATTCAATTGCGCTTGCATTGGCAACTTAGGCCAGGAGAATGTCAGCGTGCCTTTGAAGTCGTGGTTGGGCGAACCATCCGCCTTGGCAATCAACACATCGGCCACACCCGCACCTTCTGTGCCCGGCAACCAGGCCGCTACAAACGCATCGGACGCGTTCAATTCAGGATTCACCCACAGCGGGCGACCGGAAATAAATACCGACACCACAGGAATATTTTTTTCTTTTAGCGATTTCAGCAGCGCCAGATTGGTTTTGGTCACCGGTTCAAATTCCAGCGTGCCCAGATCGCCCTGCCCCTCTGCATAAGGATCTTCACCGAACACCACAATGGCGATATCCGGTTTGGTGGTGTAGCTGCCATCTGCCGACAACAGCGCTTTACCGCCGGCCGTTTCAACCGCTCTTTTTATGCCGGCATAAATCGAGGTTGCACCGGGAAAACTGGCGTTGGTGTTACCGGTACCCTGCCAGCTCACACTCCAACCGCCGGATTGTTTACCGATGTTGTCGGCACCATCACCCGCGACCAACACGGTTTGCTGCGGCTTGATCGGCAACACGCGATTGTGGTTTTTTAACAGCACCAGACTTTCGCGCACAGCCTGACGGGCAATCGCGCGATGCGCCGGATGGCCGATAACATTCTGACTGCCGGCCAATGCGCGCTCGGAAGGCTTTTTATCAAATAACCCCGCGCGCACTTTCACCCGCAGGATACGGCGCACCGCATCATCCAGGCGCGCCGGACTGATCTCGCCGGATTTCACTTGCGCCAGGGTATTTTCATACATCGATTTCCAATCGTAGGGCACCATCACCAGGTCGATACCGGCATTGATCGCTTGCGCGCAGGAATCGTTGGTGCAACCCGGCACTTGACCGTGACCATTCCAGTCACCGACCACAAAGCCATCAAAGCCCATGCGTTCTTTTAACACCTCGGTCAATAAATAGCGGTTGCCGTGCATCTTCTCACCGTTCCAGGCAGAGAAGCTCGCCATCACACTTTGCACCCCGGCTTCGAGCGCGGCGGGGTAACCGGGATTATGAATATCAATTAATTCCTGTTCACCGATGCGCGCATCACCCTGGTCATCGCCACCAAAGGTCCCGCCATCAGCGAGGAAATGTTTCGCCGTGGCAATCACGTGTTCTTCTTGCAAAAACGCAGGAGAATTTACCTGCCCCTGCAAACCTTCCACCATGGCACGGGCATATTCCCGTACCCGTTGTGGATCTTCAGCGTAGCTTTCGTAGGTGCGCCCCCAGAAATCATTTTGGGCAACCGCAATCGTCGGCGCAAACACCCATTCAATGCCTGTCGCGCGCACTTCGCGTGCCGTGGCTGCGCCGATTTGTCGAATCAATTCAGGATTGTTGGTAGCACCGAGGCCGATGTTGTGCGGAAAAATCGTGGCACCGGTGACGTTGTTGTGGCCATGCACGGCGTCGGTGCCCCAGATGATGGGGATAGCAACCTTGCCGTCGCTGGTGTCCATGGAAGCAGCGTAAAGTGTGTCGGCAAGTTTTAACCAGTCCTGTGCCTGGGCATTGGCGATGCGATTGGGCATGGAACCGCCGCCATTGAGTACTGAGCCGAGGTGATATTTTTTGACATCCTCGGGCGTGACGGCCTGGATTTCGCCTTGCATGATCTGGCCGACTTTTTCTTCCAGACTCATGCGGGAGAGGAGTTGTTCGACACGTTGTTCGGTGGCGGCGTCGTTGAGGGGGCTTTCAACTTTGGGCCAGGCGTCGATGCCGAGGTTTTGCGTTACGGGTGGGGTAACGTCCTGATTGGAGCAGCTGGTCAGGGTGATTAGCAGGGCGCTAAACAACGTTAGTTTTAATGAGGGTTTTTTCATGCTTTTTTACCTTCTTTTTAGATTTTTTAAATAGTGCGAGTGGGTGGGGAGTTGGGTAGAGGGGGGCGAGACACGCCGTGAATACATCCTTGTAGGCTCAACAGCGGCATCCATGCCGCTGATGGTCTCGCCCCCCTCTACCCAACTCCTGCATCACGACTGAGGATTCTTTCGGAAGGTGGTTTTCTACTTACTCACCGGGAATGAAAAATCGTCGCGGAATTAAATTTAAGAATCTGCTTATTAAAAAGTATCGTTTGTACCAGACAAAACTAAAAGCACAATTAAAAGAATGCTTTTTTATCCCATTAAAAACCAAGGCGGTGCGGGAGTGATCGGTTGTTGCTTGTGAGACCATCAGCGGCAGGACGCCGCTGCTGAGCCTACAAGGATGTATTCACGGCGTGTCTCACAAGCAACAACCGATCACTCACCCCAATCCCAAATAATCAACAAGCAACAACCACCTGCCTTTGCACCCCCATCCCCTCAATCCCCAATTCCATCACATCCCCGACATTCAAATAAACCGGCGGCTTTTGCCCCAGCCCTACGCCAGGTGGTGTGCCGGTAGAGATGACGTCGCCCGGTTGTAAACTCATAAACTGGCTCAGGTAGTGAACCAGAAATGCCGGGCCGAATACCATTTGGTTGGTTGAGCCGTTTTGGAAGGTTTTACCGTTTACCTTTAACCACAAATTTAAATTTAACGGATCAGGCACCTCGTCTTTGGTCACGAGATAAGGGCCAAGCGGGCCGAAGCTGTCGCAGCCTTTGCCTTTGTCCCATTGGCCACCGCGTTCCAACTGGAATTCGCGTTCGGACACATCGTTGATCACACAGTAACCGGCGATGTAATCCATGGCTTCATTTTCTTCTACATAGCTGGCGTGTTTGCCAATGACAATGCCCAGTTCGACTTCCCAATCCAGTTTAGTCGAATTGCGCGGTTTGATAACGGGATCGTTAGGGCCGGTGATGGCGCTGGTGGCTTTCATAAAGACCACAGGCTCTGCCGGTACGGCGAGGCCGGATTCGGCGGCGTGGTCGGCGTAGTTGAGACCGATGCAGATAAATTTACCCACCTGGTTTACGCAAGGACCGAGGCGCGTGGCGCTGTCAACCAGCGGCAGGCTTTGACTATCCAGCGCTCCCAGGCGCGACAAACTCTCGGCAGAGAGGACTTTACCGGTGATATCGTCGATAACGCCAGAGAGATCGCGCACCTGGCCCTGTGCATCGAGCA
>DATJLH010000095.1:0-21152 GCA_035490615.1 Cellvibrio sp. | reverse complement strand
AGCTTGATTATTTAATGTAGGTCGGATTAGCCAAAGGCGTAATCCGACTGACATATTACAGGCTAGCGACTAACTGGCTAATCGAAATGAAAGTGAAAGCTTTAATCAACCTTGCGCTTTTCTGGTCTTGCTCCACAGAATATCCCAATGAGTATTATTAACAGCAGCGATGCGTTATACCACAGCGGATAATCAGAAATTGAATTCTTGTATATGAAGAACGTGAGATGAATTAAGAATGTTAAGACGGATAGGACCAAGGCATATTTTATTTCCTGTCCTTGCGCGTATTTTCTAACCCTTGTTCCCGCAAAATAGAGAATGCCCACTGGCACTCCACCAGCAGGCACAAACTTCCCATATCACCTACTTCGGCAAATCAAACACCAACGCCCTGACCTTCTGTTCACCGGCCACCAACTGCAACACATCCACGCCATCCAGTTGTGCGCCGTCACCGGGTTTCAGTACTTCGCCTTCCACCGTTAACTCGCCATCAATCACATGGACATAATGTTTACGCTTGTAGGGGTTTTCCAAACTCGCACTGCCTTTTGGTTGGAGCAACAATTGGTAGAGCGATGCATCCTGCTTGATGGTCAGGCTGCCGTTTTCACCGGTAGGGCTGATCACCAGGGTCAAGCCGTCTTTGCGACCAAAATCTTTTTGCTGGTAACCGGGCTCCTGCCCATACACGTTCGGTTGAATCCAGATTTGCAAAAACTTCAGTGGATTTTTCTTGGACGCGTTGAACTCACTGTGCGTAATGCCACTGCCCGCCGACATCAACTGAAATTCTCCCGCCGGTAGTGTTGCAATGTTGCCTTCACTGTCGCGGTGGGCAATTTCGCCTTCCAGCACGTAGCTGATAATTTCCATATCGCGGTGGCCGTGGGTGGGGAAGCCGGCGCCGGGGATCACTTCGTCGTCGTTGATCACGCGCAGTGCTGAGTAGCCCATGTGTTTGGGGTCGTAATAGTTGCCGAACGAAAAAGTGTGGCGACTCTTCAACCAGTCAAACTGCGCTGCACCGCGTTCTTTGTTGCGTCTGATATTAATCATGGTGTGACCTCCGTTGCTTTTCGCTTTTAAACGAGAGCCACCTGGTTCGCTCCCGGCGTCTTTCGTATTACGTGTTACTTCACTTGCCTGGCGAGCAGGGCGTCGAGGCTCAAGCGACCGCCACCGGACAGTACCAGCGACACGGCGCCGGCCAACAAAGCCAGGCCGAACTCGTAACCGTTGTTACTCATAAACAGGCCGTTGCCGATGTGCACCGCGAAGATTGCGACCACCATGGTGAACGCCAGTACCAGCGCTGCCGGGCGTGTCAGCAGACCAAACAACAGGAATAAGCCGCCGAAAAATTCTGCCGAACCCGCGCCCAGCGCCATCAGGTAGCCCGGTTGCAGGCCGATAGACGCCATCCATTGTCCGGTGCCTTCGAGGCCGTAGCCGCCAAACCAGCCAAACAATTTCTGCGCGCCGTGGGCGGCGAAGATGATGCCGAGGGGCACGCGCAGCACCAGGGATGACCATTGTTGACCGGGGTTAATGATGTTTTTGATTGCGCTCATGATGCGTGCTCCACATAAAAGTTTAGGGTTGTGTCGACGAAGAAGGTCTTCGTCTTCCCTGCGGCGTAAACCTGTCGTCGCCTCAGTGGTTGCCACTTTATGCTTGCACCGCACCGCTTAAAAGCGGAACATTTTGAGCGTAGACTTCAAAAAATTTGAACAAACGAATCGGAGCCCATCATGCACCATGCAATTACACTGGATGCCCTGCGCGTGCTGGATGCTATTGACCGCAAAGGCAGCTTCGGTGCGGCGGCAGAGATGCTGTTCAAAGTGCCCTCCGCACTGTCCTATACAGTCCAAAAGCTGGAATCCGAACTTGGCGTCAATCTATTTGATCGTTCAAAACAGCGGGCACAACTCACGGCAGCGGGCCGTTTGCTGCTGGAAGAAGGCCGCACACTCTTACAGGCCACCAGCCGCCTGGAGGATGCGGTCAAGCAACTGGAGTCGGGCTGGGAGACGCGGCTGCGCATCGCCAAGGACACGATCCTGCCCAACGAACCGTTGCTGAAGCTGATTCCCGCGTTTCATCAATTGGACAAGCAGGTGGCCATTGATATCAGCGAGGAGGTGCTCGGGGGCAGTTGGGATGCGTTGATCTGCGACCGCTGCGACCTGACCCTGGGTGTGGGCGGCGAGTTTCCCAAGGGGACTTTCGAGTACCGCCTGATGGGTGAGGTGGAGTTTGTGTTTGCGGTGGCGCCGGATCATCCGCTGACCTTGCATAAAGGCCCGGTGGATGCGGCGGCGATTCGGGCGTTCACGACGATTGTTGCAGCGGATTCGTCGTTGACCTCGCCCCTGCGCTCCAGCGGTTTGCTGGACAGCCGCCAAACGGTGCGGGTGGCGAATATGGCGGCCAAGATTGATGCGCAGCGTTTGGGTGTGGGCGTGGGTTTCCTGGCACGGCATTTGATCGTGGATTTGCTGGCGCGCGGTGAGTTGGTGGCGCTGCCGTGTAGTGTGCCGCGTCCGAATATGCCGTTGTATATGGCCTGGCGGAAGGATAATGATGGTAAGGCGTTGGCGTGGTTTGTGGGGGCGTGTGGGGGAATAGATTGGTTTGCGTCGCAGGATTAGTGTGTGGGGGTTGTGTTGGGAAGGGGTTGTGCTTATGGTGGGTTTTATCGACTGATAATAATTATGTTGTAAGGAACAGGGCAGAGGCATTTGAGACACGCCGTAAACCCCTCCCTGGGGGCTCAACGTCGGCATCCTGCCGACGATGGTCTCAAACACCTCTACCCTGTTCCGGCGAGATCGACAATAAAAATAATCAACGCGCAAAAAAATAAAAACTAAATCTTGTGCACAATATCGAGGGAGTAACCTGATCATGCAATGCCTGTCCAGCGTTATATTACGCGTGTCCTTTCTATTGGTTTTCATATTATTCGGTTGTTCAGAGAAATCTGCATCGCCGGAAAAAGTGGTTCATTATCAACCCGAGGTCATTAATCCCAATTACACCGGCGCGATGGTTGAGCCGAATTCGCAGGCGATTTTGGTGTGGGGTAGTGATGGTGTTATTCAGCATTCAACTGATTCAAGGACGTGGGAGTTTGTGGGGACGCCAACGACGGCGCAGTTGAATGACATGGTTAGCGGTGGCGATGCGTTGGTTGCAGTGGGCGAACAGGGGACGGTGTTGCGTTCTGTTGATCAGGGTATAGCGTGGAATAGAATTTCTGCGGATACGACGGCGAATCTGAAGGCGTTGATTTATAGCAGCGCGCATAAGCGGTGGTTTGCGGTGGGCACTGGCGGTACGTTATTGCGTTCTGACGATGATGGCCAGCGGTGGCAAAAGATTGCGCTCGGTAAAGGTTTGGCGGTGCTGGATATAGAGGCGATTTTTGTTTCGCCAAAAAGCCAGCGTTTATTTATCGGCGGTTCGCGCGGTTTGTTTGGTTTTTCGGATGATGGCGGTGTGAATTGGCAGGTCATGCAACTGGATCTGGATACGCCGTTGAGCGGGTTTTATGCGTTCAATGATGTGTTGGTTGCGACCAGTGCTTATGGAAAACTGCTTGTCTCCCGCGATGAAGGTAGCAACTGGCAATTGATTGAAACCGATGGCCAGGCGTTTTTTAATGATGGCGTGTTTGACAGTACTGCGAATGTTTTTTTGCTGGCGAGCCACAACGGTAAAATCTTGCGCACGGCGGATAATGCAGAAACCTGGCAATTAATCGATGCGCCCTTTCACGGCGCGGCTAATTACCTCGGCAATGTGGTAATCGATAAACAGAAAAACGTATTGCGCGCATTTGGCCATTACGGTACGCATCTGGTATCGCGCGATACGGGTTTAACCTGGGAGTCGCAAACCCAGCATACGCAAACGCCGTTTGAAGATGTGCTTGTGCTGGGTGATGAAAAATCCTATATCGCTTTCGGCCGAGGTGGCTTGCTCGCAACCAGCAATGATCGGGGCGATAACTGGCGGAATCATCGCATGCAACTGGATATTTATTGGCGCAACGCTCTGGTCACTTCCCAGGGCACCTGGTTAGTGGCGGGCGAGTTGGGTTATATGCTGAGGTCCACTGATCAAGGAAAAAATTGGCAACTCGTGAACATCCCCTATACCGACCCCATGACGCCACCAACCTATCGGGCATTGATTGAAGAACCGCAATCCAATGCGCTCATCGCCGCCGGGCCAACCGGTACCATTGTGCGCTCAACGGATGATGGCGTGAGCTGGAACGAGGTACATTACACACCCTTTAATGAGGCAGAAGCCTTTACCGATTTATTAATGGATTCAACACATCATCAGCTTATTGCGGTCGAAGCCGATGGACGACATTACCTGTCAACCGATCAGGGCAAAACCTGGGGTGCATCACCGATTACCACACAACGCAAATTCTGGCACGGCAGTGTATTAACGCGAACACAGGAGAGTGTCGTTCTCTTAACCGGTCAAGCTGGTGTGGCAGCACGTAGCCTTGATGGTGGCCAGACCTGGCAAGCGATTGATACCAACACCACCGCTGACTTGTTTGGCAGCTATGCAGACCAACACCATCAACAATTATTTTTACTCGGCGCGGGCGGCACCTTATTACGCTCACGGGACGATGGAGAAACTTGGCAGACAATCGCCTTGCCTACAGATTCCGATCTGCGGCGCATGGCAATGGACCCGAATACCAAAGCCCTACTGGCTTTTGGGGGCGATGGCACCTTGCTACGTTCATCCAACGCGGGCGATAGCTGGCAAGCGATGGATAGTGGAACAACCCAGGAGCTGCGCGATGCCATAGTGGAACCTGATACAAAAAATCTGCTACTCACTGGCCGTGATGGCAAGGTTATTCGCTCAACAAACGGCGGTATAAGCTGGGAAACTTTACCCACCCACACCGCCAGCCATTTCCGAAGCCTGACGACAGATCCAAAAACGCGCGCGGTGCTTGCGGTGGGAGAGCGAATTGTTCGGATTGATTAATCACCGATAATTTTTGCGGCTGAGAATGCGTTATCTAAATAATCAACATTTTCCGATACGTGACGCAACTCAGCTTCGGGTATACCTTTCGTATGGGCGATAGCCGCGACCCGGCCCTGTTTATGGAAAGCTGTTTGGGGAAAATCTTTCGCGATCTTGTCCTGATAAGCTCGCTGCGATGAAATAATTTTCCAACCCTTATTGCGTAGGTGTTTTACCAGATCAGCGACAAACAATGCGGCCGCGTCGTTCTCATGCAGCAACAATACATGCCGGGGCGAGCGGCCCAGGGATTTTCTGGCAAGCGCATCATAAAATTCGATATTATCATAGAGCGTATCCACGTAAAAATCACGCGCACGCTCATAGTCCATTGATTTACCCTCTTCCGCCGCTTTGACGAGCAAGGCATTTATATACCAATCAAAGTTATCGATAGTGACATAGCCGTCCTGGTAACCCAGCTCAGCCAATAACTGTTGCAGTTTATTAATAGACGCTAACTCCTTGCCGTAGTGCAGGTAAGGAAAGCGGTGATACATCACAACATTGTCAAAGGATTTTAATTGCAGATGCGCCTTGTATGCATCCACCGCATAAGCATCAGCACCCAGTTCATTGGCTGACGTGTGGCTAAAGCTGTGATTGGCCAAATGAAACCCGGCTTGGGTATATTGCTCAAGGCGCGCCGCAGTCTCTGGATTGATATAATCAGCTTTTACATAAAACAGTGCATCGCGAACCTGGGATTTTTTTAACGCTGCAATTAATTTCGTGGTTCGCTCCCTACCCGTCATCAACGCGGAGTCTGGTGTCGGCGCATCATCAAAGGTTAGGGCAATCTCGCGCGCAAACGCGCCGAAGGGGATAAAGAAGATGGCGATCAGCGTGTAGCGTAAGATCAATTTACTCATAGGAATTCCTTTAAACATTGGGGAAATAGATGTTGAGCTTTCATTTTTCAGGGTTTTAACTCGGTAATATGCCAAAGCTCTCCCGACGGTCCCCACAAATAAATCACCTTGCCCCAGCTTTCCTGCTTTATAGGACTGTATTTAACATCGTAGCTGCCAATCTGAATCCCGGACACGGCTCTATAGGCTGCTTCAATATCTTCCACCACGAGTTGCAGCATCAGATTCTCTGCAAACTCCTTGTTGTAATATCGTTGAAGAAAGAATGTAACACCGTCCTTTTCCAGGATAGATAAATCATCAGACGCCTTCGATAGCGTAAACCCCAACGCCTGATAAAAGGATTGGGATATTTCAAAATCCTTGCTGGGAATAAACACTCGGATATCGTTGAGTTTCATAAATACTCCTTTCATCGCGTGAAAAAAAGCCCCTCACAGTAACCTGGGAGGGGCTGAGTTTAACACTGTTATACGGCTACGGCTGTGGGTTCCACCCTTCCCCACCGTTATACGCCGAGAAAATTTTCTCCCGGTCGGCGAACTCGTTCAGGTACTCCGTTTCCGTCAGGGTGTAGCCCAGGGTCCAGGCGGAGATATCTACGGGTTCACCATTGAGATTCATGATGTTGTATTGCCGCCAACCGGCAGTTGCCGAGGCAATGGCCGGGTTGGGGGTTTTGGAGCCGTTCCAGCCGGCTGACTGAATGTGGCTGTCAATGCGCGTGTTGATAAATGCAATATTGTCGTAATAACTGCTGCTGCCACCACTGCGCGCAAGCCAGGTTTCTCCGTCGGGAATTGTGTGTCCGAGTGGGCCGGGGCCGCGTGTGAGCCGGCTGTTAAGGAATACAAAACCTTTGTCGGTGATGTTAGCAGTGCGCGCCTGCAAAATATAACCACCGCCGCCGTTGCCGCGCGAATCACCGAGCGAACGGATTTCCGATTCTTCAAACAGCGAAACATTGTTGCCGCCCCAGATAAAATCCACGTTGCCGGCAATCAGCGATTGATAAAACCAGTTGTAGCCTTTTACTAACAGCGTGTCCTGTTCGCTGATCAGGTTAATCTGTTTTGCGATCAGGCGGCCACCGCTGTTGAAATACATCGTCTCCGCTTGTCCGCCTTCGCCGATCAAGGTGGTGTTTTTGATGGTGAGGTTTTCCAACGTGAGCAAGTCAACGGCTTCAATCAGGAAGACACTACGTCCACCGTTTGCACCGCCCGCTATACCACTGCCACCCGCGCCGGGATTCAACTTGTCGTTATTGCGATATTGAATGACGACACCTTCACGACTTTCGCCTTGAATGGTGAGTTGATTTTTATCGCGCAGGAACAGCAGTTCTTCATACACACCATTCTTTAGCGTGATGCTAGCCGGATCATCTTTGCCAATGTTGTCCATCACATAATTCAATGCACCTTGCAGGGTGCGGAAGTCGGCTGGGCCATCATCATCAACCACTACCGCATTTTCGGTCGGCGCAGCAGTGCGTGTTGTAAATTGCCAGCCGGTGGTTTTCCCGATGCCTTCAAAGGTTTCACCCGCGAGTGTTGCACCGGTAAATACACCGGCGGTAATGGCTACATAGTAAGGCGTGTTGTAGGCGAGGCGATTGTTATGCAAGTTAATCGTGACGCTATTCCCATCGATACGCACCGGGTTGGTGTTTACCGTGCGCAACCGGCTGGGGTCTACACCAATGCTGTCGGACTCCCCTTCCAGTTTGATGGTGTCTACCAGTGTGTCGTCGTTGCCGTTAAAGATCCGAATACTGCCAGTGCCTAACGCGGGCGGCGAGTCAAACGTGAGACGCAAGAAAGTATCCACCGGTGTGTCGGTTTCTGCCGCCGCAGGAAATGCAGATGCGGCGGACAAATCGTAAGTCGCCACGGGCTGTACAAATTCCGGTGCGATGATCGCATTAATGGTACGCGTCAAGCTCGGATCAGAACCACTGGTAAACGTGATTGTCGCGGTGCCTTCACTCAGCGGTGTCAGCATGGCTACATTCTCAACAACACTCACGTTCACCACCGCCGTATTATCCGACTCAACTGTAAACGTATCCGCAGCACCATTGGGATTGATCGCCGTCACCGTCACTTCATAGGGGTCATCATTGGCTTCGGCATTCCAGGTGGTTGCTTCCGGTGAAAATGTCAGTTGGGATGGTTGTAGCGGCACATCGTCAGCGTCGCCGACGCGTATATAATCCACATCAAACGAAAAATTGTGGGTGAATAATCCGACTTGCCCACGCCCAGATAAACTGCTATCGCTACCCGTAATAACCGGAATGCCATCGAGATAAACAGTTAACGCATCACCTTTGAGTGTAAAGCGAACCGTGTACCAGGTATTTGGATACAGTGATAGGTTATGACGCGGCAGGAAATTTTCGCCACGTACACCGCCCACATTTTTATCCACGGCCACGCGACTGCCCGACGGCGAACTTTGTACATTCAAGCCGGCACCGTACCAGTTATCTTCGTCCTGATAACGGGCGAGCAAATACAATTGTTTGTTGCCGCCAATCTTGGTAATGCGCAAGCGTGCTTCCACATAGTAATCATCGCCCTCCACATCACCCAAAGTTGCCGGGTCGCTCAACAATAAAACGCCACCCGTGCTGCCCGAGGTATAACTCAAATACGCGGCGTCGCCGTCGTTGGTAATGGCAAAACCACCATTGGCCCCAATCGGATTTCCAGCCTGCGCTATTTGCGTCCAGCTATTGGTCAAGCCACCGGAAAAGTCATCGCAAAAATATTCGCCAGTATCCGGACAACCCACCATCGATGCACTGGATGACGACGCACTGGTGCTTACCGATGAACTGGCACTGCTAGCCGGTGAACTGAATGAAGAATGTTGATAAGACGAACTGCTGGAAGTAGACCAATCATATTCATCGGGATCATTGGAAAAACCCGCACCCGGTACGTGTTTGACCAGACTGTACCAATAAATTTCTGCATTGGTGTACCAACCCTTCGCTTCAGGATATTGCTGTTGCAAATCCTGAAAAATTTCCCACGCATCGTTTGCATCCTGTGGATCAAGGCCGTTGGCTGTTTCCCACGCATCCGGCATACCATCGTTGTCGGAATCCCTGGGTGGCGCGCTGCTGTTCAACACCGGATATCCACCGACATCCTCAGGCCGATTGATGATGCCATTACCTACACTGGCGATGCCATGACGCACCGTGTACAAGACGCGCTCGTCAACGTCATCGCGTTTCAAACTTGCGCCGGCACCCGCCAGTACCCAATCAAATACCTCCGCTGCGGATTGCGTGGTGACCTCACCTTGCACAACAGAAAATGCTTCCGCCTGAATGATATTGTCTTTCAAACTTTCATCGTCGTAACGCACACCCAGTACATTGTTAGCGGTGACCTCTGCGTTACCTTCCAGGTAATTACCATTTACAAAAACCCGACCCACCGGTTTAGCGGGCGAACCATTAACCAGGAATTTTGGATCGAGTGTACCGGCCGCAGCCATCGCGCTGTAATCACTCAGGGTGTACAGGCGATCCTCGTCATACAAAGGACGGCGGCCACTGGCGAGGAAGATAAAGTTTTTCACATTGTCCGCTGTGGTGGCCGGACCAGGTTTGTAATAGTTATTGATAAACTGCACGCTTCTGCCTTCTGCGCCATAGGGCGGAAAGGTTGCGTGATTGTAAAAAATATTATTGCGTAAATCCGCTACACCATCGACATTGGGAATATCTTTGTGGTCGCTCCATTTGTCGAGAATGCCATCAATGCGCGGTGCGCGACTTTTATGGTGAGCCATCACATTGTGGTGAAAACTCGCATTCACCCCACCCCAGTTGGAACCGTAGCCGTGCTCACCCTTGCCGTGACCCGCATCGTTCAAACTTTCACTAATCACACTCCATTGAAAGGTTACATTGTTGTTTGCATAGAATGACGTGGTTTCATCAATAGCCCAGGAAAAGCTACTATGGTCAACAATGATGTTATTCAGATAACGGCCTTCAAACGCATCGGCCTCATTTTCAATCGCGCCAAGACGTGAGCGAATAAACCGAATCACCACATTCTCCACGCCCGACCGAATCCGCAAACTGCCACCGCGCAACGTAATACCATCCCCCGGCGCTGTCTGGCCAAGAATAGACACATCACCATTCGCAATATCGAGGTTGCTACTCAAGTCGATATAACCACTGACCTTGAACAAAATAACCCGCGGTCCGGTTTGGCTAATCGCATACCGCAAACTCCCCGGCTCGTTGTTATCGGACAGGTTGGTTACATAATAAATATCACCACCCCGCCCACCGCTGGCTTTTTTACCGAAGCCCTCTGCACCGGGAAATGCGATGTCGATTTCTTGCCATTGCGTATAAGTTCCGGCAGCGAATGATGACGTGCTGCTGGAGGAGTTTTCATTAGCAGAAGATTGGCTGCTGTTGCTGGCAGAGTTGTTGATTGAGCTGGTTGCAGCACTGCTGCTGGATTGTTGATCGGGTTCATCATCGGAACCACCACAGGCGCTGAGGCCGAGTGCGGTGATGATGAATAGACTGGTTAGTATTTTCATCAGGAATCTCTCAAAGTTGTTATGCGTTATTGGGAATGACTTCTTGATTTTTACGTTGATTATTGTGACGCTTTGGGCTATATCATGAGTGTTGCCTCCTTGGTTGGTGATAGACGTGTGTTGATGGTTTTTTTGGCAAATAGGTGCCTGTGCCGCATGTTTTTGCAGCATGATTATTTAATTAATTTCAAACGCTGAGTTTTATATTGGTGTCGAGTTTTTCTCCGAATGTGGGCAGCTATAGCGGAGAGGTATGCGAGACACGCCGTGAATACGTCCCTGTAGGCTCGGCACCGGCATCCATGCCGGTGACGGTCTCGCATACCTCTCCGCTATACCTGCTGTGCCATATTTGTGAATGTAATTTATTAATAAATATACTTTCGTAAAGACTATTTAATACTGGAAAATTCGATAGATGAATTTTCGACGATTAGCACATGTGAGTTTGTTGTGGGGTATTGGGTGGCGAAACCCTCGCGTCAGGGATGACGTGAGGGAGCTACATGGATGTATTCACCGCGTTTTCGAAATACCCAGTCTCACAGCTAACGTATTCAAAGCGCCTATCCAAGCCTCAATCGACCAATGGATTAACTTCAAAGAATTCAAAATCCCCATAACGCTTTGGATCATTACCCACATCACTGGAACTGAACAACCCAATCTTCCCACCAACCCAACGCCCGCGATCCGCGCGAAATAATCCACTTACAGTCCGGTAATGCTTCCCATCAACACTAAATGAAAACTCCGCCTTTCCCTCCTCCCGCATCTCCACACGCAAATACACCGAATCCGTATTCACATCCTCACGAAAGCGAATGCGTTCAGCGCGATCACTCATCGCGTCATAACAGGTCGCATAAACCAGTTGCGTTTTATCGCCCTCCTTGCGCAAACCGATCCAGCCATAGTGATACCCGTAAACCAGCAAACCCGCGCGGTCGCCGGTTGCCAAGCCATTCAGGGTCACGCGGGTGGTCACGGAAAATTCTGGTGCGGGAAATTTTTGCAATAAAAGCGATGCAGTGGGCCACAAGCTTTTTTGGCGGGTGGAGACGTCATCGAACTGGCTGTACAAGCGTAAGTGGCCGGGACGGGCGGACAGTGAATACCATTCCGGTTTCCAGTTAGCATTCCACTGCCATTGCAAACCGAGTTTGTCGTTATCGAATGAATCGCTGGTTGCAGGCACCTTGATAGGAAAACCTTGTACCGGTTTGCGATAACGTGAAACAGGTTCGCCGACGCCCTGTGCGTTAATGTTTTGGCCCATCACCGGCCAATCGTTTTCCCAACGCATGGGTTGCAGATGCACGATGCGACCGTAAACGCCTTCGTCCTGAAAATGAAAAAACCAATCATCACCTGCCGGTGTTTGCACCCAGGCACCCTGGTGCGGGCCGTTCACGGGTGTGTTGCCTTGTTCAAGCACAATGCGATCTTCATAGGGTCCGTAAATATTCTTTGCACGGAATACACTTTGCCAACCCGGGGCGACGCCGCCTGCGGGAGCGAAGATGTAGTAGTAGCCGTTGCGTTTATAAAACTTCGGGCCTTCCAGAGCGCGGTATTCAGGCAGTAGATCGCCATTCACCACCACCGGCGCTTCGTCATCGAGAATGCGACGTGCGTCGGGCGACATGCGGCGCAGGGTTAATTTATTGCTGATGCCCGCACGGCTGGCAGCCCAGGCATGTAATAAGTAGGCGTTGCCGTCTTCATCCCATAAGGGCGTCGGATCAATCAGGCCTTTGCCGGTGAGCAATAAATGCGGTTCACTCCAGGGGCCGGAAAAATTTTCCGCCTGGTACATGTAAATCCCCACATCAGGATCGCCGTAAAAAATCCAGAATTTATTATCGTGGTAACGCAGCGTCGGCGCCCAGACGCCACCGCCGTGTTGTGGGCGCGAATGCACGTCCAGCGGCACTTGCTGTTGAAAAGCGTGGCCAACCAATTCCCAATTGACCATGTCTTTGGAGGTCAACAAGGGCAAGCCCGGCGCGCTGTTAAAACTGGAGGCGGTCATGTAGTAGGTATCGCCGACACGGATCACATCCGGATCGGAATAATCGGCGTGCAGGATGGGGTTCTGGTATTCGCCATTGCCCAGGTCTGCCACCCAGGCGGATGAATGATTTACCGGTTGCTGCGCGCAGCCAGCGAGCCCTAAAACTATTCCCGCACACAATGTGGCGATAGAGAAAACTTTTTTGTGAACCTTAAACATACATCATCCTGTTTATTACCGATGGATATTCCAATGACTGGAATCCAGTTGATTATTCCTTTGCGTAATCTCCGCCGCGCCGTTCGCGAGCGCTACACGCACACGCGCCGCTTTTGCATTAAATCCACGTGGCAGTTTCATTTGTAGCTGCACCGTTTTGGGTAATAAATCGGTTGGCGCGGCAAGTGGTGGAATGGTGATTCGCCGGATTTCCCTGCCCTCATGATCCTCCAACAGCAACACACCTGTTGATGTGTCTTCATGGCCCAGGCTGTGAACGGTAACGGTGAGTTGGTTGCCCTGCAGCGTGACGTCGCCACGACCTATGCCGAGGTCAGGGCGCTGTTCTACCGGCGCTATTTCCTCGCGCAATTGCATATCAATAATTGATGTGGTTTTGGGTGGAAAGGTGAAATCGAGTGTTTGGGTTTTTTCAAAATGCACACGGCGTTGCTCGCGTTTTATATCGGCTTTGTCATCACCCGTGGTATCGACGCCGGTGCTTAATTGCCATTCGCCCGCTGCGATATTCCAGCCGGTCATGCTGGCGGCCTGGGGTTTGTTGCTGGTGTTGTAGGCAATCACTTTGAATTGATCAGGTTGCGCGCGGGGCATCAACAGTGCCACCTGCACAGCACCTTCCGGATCGGCGAAGCGCCAGCTGACGCGATGGCCAGGATAGGTTTTGTTGCGACTGAGCGCGACGCCACCGAGGCGCGCACGCTGCAACAGGTCATGCCGCGCTTCCACCCGATCACTCCACCAGTGACCTTCCGTATTGAAATACATGGACTGGGATTTTTGCCGAATCGCGTCGGCATAGAGTTGTTCGAGGTAGGTTTTATCGCCAGTGGTTTCCCAAGCGACAAAATTTTCAAAATCGCGCTGCGGTCCTGCGCTTTCGGTGAGGGCTTTTCCCCAGGTTTCGCGTTTGTCCAAGGCATCGATAAAATTATCGTTCAGGCGCGACAGGGCGCTGATGCCGCCGCGCGCTCGGCGATAGTCCAGCACCTGTAGATATTTTTCATCGCCGGTCCAATGCCAGGCCGTCCAGAACACCGTTGGCACATCACCGGAACCTGAACCGCGCATCATCTCGCCGCCGCGCGTTGCACCGGTGCGCCAATGAATTTCGTTGGGCAATACCCACTGGCCGTCGTCGGCGGTGTAGGCATAAGCCATATAACCGTCAGCCGTTTCGGTAATTAACTGGCGACTGCGTGGCCCTGCGTTAAATTCGCCGAGCATGATGGCGGGGTGCAGAATCGGAAACGAATAAGGTTTTTGCCATTCCCAGTTGTCATCGCGGTAAATTTTTTTGCCACTGAACCAATTGCTGGAGAACAACCGATTACCCTGTGGATTCACGGTAATGATGTCATAGAGCGCATGGATGGTTTCCATCAGGCGCTCCGTTGCCAGTGGATCGCCCCAATTCAATAACAAGAGCGCGCTGTTGGTGTTGATACCTTCTTCATAAACGTGCAGCTCATCAGTTTCGATGGTGCTCAGGCCATTAGTGAACATGCCATTCTTGTATGCGGCATCGGCAAGGGCGGTGATGGAGGCATTTATCTTCTCCGGATCGACACCCATCAACGCCAGGCCCGGCCATTGTTGAACCATATCCGAATCATCGGAAATGCCGCCACCAAAGTCCCCAAAGGGTGCCTGCCGTTCATCGATCCACCAGTTAATGTGATGGCGGATCAATTTTAATTCTTCCAATTGGCGAAAAGCCCAGAGTGGTACATCTTTCGGCGCCTGGGGTTGCTCGAAGGGAAGTTCACCCTGGCTGCGGTAACTCATGTAATGCCAATACTGCCGACCCAATTGATGATCCGGCGCGACGCGCAATAAATCACTGATGTCGCGGTGAGCGCGCCGATACAAATCTTGACGTTGCGAGGTGGTGTGTTCCTCCACCAAAAAACCCCAGTTGTCGCGCACCTGATTAAAGCGATCCACTGTATGTTCTGCCACTGCTTGCGCGCGTGGTTTAAAAACCAGGCGCACTTCTGCACCGTCCAGCGATGCACCGTTAAATTCCGGTGAAGCCGATGCAATGGTGAGATAAAAACTGTCGTCGGTAAGGATGCGGTCGCGCACATCCAGCCAGAGCGTGCGCGCCTGATTTGGTTTGACGGACACCGACACATCGATAAGATCGCGCGCCGGCCACAGAGGATCTTTAACGCGAATGTTGAGTGGGATAACGCCCTTGTGGGTCGGCTTGAGCGTCAGGGCTGGTAAATCAATGGCGATGCCATCCAGGCCGTCGTACATATTTTCCCAACCGTACGCCCAGCTGCGCGTTACCGCTTTGCCTGCGGGTGGATGACCGACGCTGGATGGAATCAGCACATGCACGAGGGGCTGGGATTTTTTTGCACTGGATGTAGCACGGGTGCGCACCGATGCACCGCGTGGCACGGCAGTTACCGTCTCGCGTTCATCGGCGGGAAAGCGACCAGCGATAAAATCGCGTAGCTCGGCGAGATTATCAAAATCCGGCGCGACCTCCGCGCGGATGGTGTAACGCAATTTTACCGATCCTTCCGGCTCCGGTTTATCACTGACATGATAAGCCCAGATTTCCCGGATCGGCGTTTCCTGTTCGCTGTTACTAAACCGTAACTCACCACCCTTAACGTCCTTGATGTTGTATACACTGCGCACTGCACCTTCAGGTCTTTTTACTAGGCGCTTAAAATGTTCTTTGTTGGTGCCACGATATTGCAATTCACCAAAAGCCGCGCCGCGAATTTCAACTCGATTAACGGATTCCGCTGGCAACATCAGGTCAAGATTCTTGCCGCCCTCAACATAGGTATTCCAATCCGGCAACTGAAAATAATCATCGCGCCCCGGTAAACGTGAACGGTTATACACGCCGGGCCAGGTGGTTTCAGCAATGCCGTCGGTACCCTTCCACATCCACTGCTTGATATCACGCGTATCCGCAAACTCTACCTTGCGAATACTGGTAGTGGGTGATTGCAACAGCGGCGGTGGCGTGCGCCCTTCCCAACCGTGACGAAATAGCCAGGCGTCCCGCGTAGCAAAAGATTCCGCTGTATGCGCTTCGCGGTTGTGTGCAAGCTCGCCGACACCTGCCGCATCCAACATGCGATCATAAATACGCAACTCCGCGATATCACTGCCGCGCAGAAAGTTGTAACGACTTTGCACCTGATGCGGTGACAGCACACGCCCCGCCAAGCCGAACTGATCAAGGCCGCTATCAAAATCAGCACTGCCAAACCGCGCAGTAATTTCTTTTCGCGCTGCTTCACGACCATTGACATACAACACCACACCACGAGTTTCATCCCAGGCAACGGCAAGATGCAGCCATTGATCCGGCGCAGGTGTTTCAGGTATTCGATAGGAAACTCGGGTACGCGCGAGATTGGCATCGGTAACAAATGCATCGAAGCCGTCGCCATTCCAATCAAGCCGCAACCAGGCCATATCCCAACTGCTGTGGTCAGCGTAGCCAACGCGAAAGATCACAAAGGGCGCTTCGGTAACCGGATAGCGCGAGCGCCAGAAAAACGAAAGCGTGCCGCGCTGGGCGTAGATATTGCCCGGCGCGTTCCAGCTGAGTACGCCGTTGTCGGCCCATTCGATAGCCCATCCCGGTTTGCCGGTTTGATCGGTTATGCCCGTTGGAGTGCGTTTGATGTTGTCGCGAAAATTGGGTTGCGCTTCACCGGCGGCGATGTCGGCAGTGAGGTTTTCTTCGGCGCTAACATAGAAAAGTAATTGCGGTTTGTTGATGTCCGCGATTGCAGTATTGAAGAGCAATATTGCAAACAAGCAAAGTATGCCGGTT
The DNA here is from genome assembly GCA_035490615.1 of Cellvibrio sp. Taxonomy (GTDB): domain Bacteria; phylum Pseudomonadota; class Gammaproteobacteria; order Pseudomonadales; family Cellvibrionaceae; genus Cellvibrio. The sequence continues at coordinate 4,534 of DATJLH010000095.1, read as the reverse complement.
GCACAATGTCTGGATGTGTTGAGTGTGTTTTTTAATTTTTTCATCAGATGACATCTCATTTAATTATTTTTCTTCCCTGAAATTCAGTGAGCAGTTTTACATCAGGTGGCACAGCGACGGTTACGGAGAAGCTTGTGAGACCATCACCGACAAGGATGTCGGTGATGAGCCCCCATGGATGGGTTTACGGCGAGTCTCACAAGCTTCTCCGTAAGCGGCGCCCATGAATAGAAGTATCTGTCGTTGTAGAGAGGCAGGCATTCCGGAGCCCTATGCGAGACTCGCCGTAAATACGTCCCTGTAGGCTCATCACCGACATCCTTGTCGGTGATGGTCTCGCATAGGGCTCCGAAACACCTGCTGTGCCATCGGGTAGTATGTTGTTCTTAATTGGATAAAAGCGTTTACCGCTTAGTGATGAGCAGGCAGGCTCTTCATTCCTTCAAACACCAGCCTGGCTATTTCTTCCGCGCCTTTCGGTTGAAAATGTGTGTTGTCATTCAACCCATTGGGGTACGCCGGAAATGCACCTTTCGGTAGATTCATAAAATAGGTTTTGCTCACAAAATCCTGGCCTTTTTCAGTAAAGAAATTCCGCGATAACTGGCCCAGATCAATCAGCAACACATCCATCTCCTGCGCCACCTCTTTCATCGCCGCCGGATACTCACCGTGGGAATTGCCCAGCTGGCCATTCTCCCAGGGATAGTTACGGTTAACCGGTGTTATTAGAATCGGTAGCGCTTTTTTCTCGCGCGTTTGTTGGATAAACAGGCGCAGGTATTGTTTGTAGCCGGTAAGGTTGACGTAGCGTTCGTGCTTTTCCACGGCGGCGTCGTTGTGGCCGAATTGAATGAGTACCAGGTCGTGCGGTTGCAGGGCGCGGTAGATTTCGTCCCAGCGGCCTTCTTCAAAAAAGGTGCGCGTGCTGCGGCCGCCTTTGGCTTTATTGATGACCTCGGTTTGCTCGGTTTTGATCAGGTGGCGTAGCGCGTCCAGATTTTGTCCACTGACGAAGGGCTGAAACTTTTGGCCCCAGCCGGTGACCGGGTGGCGGTTAGTCCAGTAGTCGTCGTTGAGGGTGTGATCGGCTACGGTGGAATCGGCGGCCAGGTAGATGTGGGTGATATCATCGGTTGAGTTTGCCTTGTGCGTGGCAGCACAAGCGGATAACAGGAATACAAGGAGCAAGGGTGTCAGTTGTCGGATTGTTTGGCACATTGTTGTTCTCTCTTTTTCTCGCATTTTTTGCGTTGGTTTTTTTTGTTTTTTTAATTAAAAAGTTCCGCGCTGGATGAACGGCACTCGTGCATAGAGCTTTCGTTCATCACCGCGCGGATCAAAAGCCAACGCTGACTTTTCGTTAAACACCAGTGTTTCCCGTTTATCAAGGGTGTAGGGCTTCCAATCAGGAATACCTTTGTGGCTGGGATTTCCTGTTCGTGCAAAGGCGAGCAGCGCCTCGCTCATTTGGTCCGCAACTGTCTGGGCGGCTTTGGATGTGCCGGTACGCGAACCAGGTTGGACAATGTTGTCGAAGACCAGCGGAATATCCAGCGTGTGAAAAGCACCGAACTTTCCACCATCGAGTGGCGAGGCCCAGTCGAGTTGATACACATAGGCGGGCGCGCCCTGCCGCGCGCGTTCTTCTGCCTGGATAATAGCGCCGCGCCAGGAGCGTCCGGCAGTGGTTGCGGCAAAGAACACATCGGAGGGGGAATATTTGGGATATAAACGCCGGTATTCGGCAATCACGACCTCTGCGTTGAGGTCCACATATTGTTGTTCAATTAATTTTTGTGGTAGCTGTTCCCAGGTAAGTTTGAAGTTGTCCGGATCGCCGCCGAGGAACGCGCGGGTTTCGTCTTTGGTGTTACCAATGACCAGGGGAATGTGGCGCGATTGCGCCGGTGCGTCGGGATAAAATGGGTGACGCAGCAATACCTGATTATCCAATACCGGCCCAAAATAAAGACGATTGTTTTCCACGCGCGAAGGATCTTTTGCCTGGGTTGCTTCCAGTATTTTTTCCAGTGGTAAGGATTGTATGCGTGCGATTTTTTCGCGCGGTAACTGCAAGGCGTCGAGAAATATTTCTGCGCGTTGTGTCGCGGCGCGCGGTCCGGCGGCGGTTACTTGTTGGCCGCTCATGGTGAAGGCGCGCTGAAATAGATTGCTGGCGGCTGGCATGGCCATCAATGTAATAATCTTGGCGCCGCCACCGGATTGACCAAACACGGTGACGTTATCCGGATCACCACCAAATTCCAACGCATGTTGTTTAACCCATTGCAAGGCTTGCACAAGATCCAGTTGACCTACATTGCCGGAATGAGCGAATTCTTTTCCGCCCAATTGCGCAAGGTAGAGATAACCAAATGCATTTAAGCGGTGGTTAACCGTAATCACCACCACATCGCCGCGCAGGCACAAATTAATGCCGTCGTATTGCGGATCAGCACCGGAGCCGTTGTTGTAGCCGCCGCCGTGGATATAAAACAGGATCGGCCGCCGCGCGCCATCGCGCAGGCCCGGCGTCCAGACATTCAAGTACAAACAGTCTTCGCTAACGGGTTCACGTGTATTGCGTTGCGGCGCAGCCGCTCCGAAATAAAATGCATCGCGTGTCCCGGTCCACTTTTCTTCCTGCACGGCAGGCATAAAACGACGCGTACTCGTATCAGCTCCGTAAGGGACACCGCGAAATACATGAACGTTATGTTCCGTCACGCCGCGAATTTTTCCACTGCGGGTTGTTGCCAGTGGATATTTATCCTGGGCATGAAGCAAGGGCGCAAGGCTAACCGCAAGACTACCGGCCAAACCTGTACGTAATAAGTGACGGCGATTGAGCGACTTGATGTTGCTGTTGTATGTCATAAGTCGGTCCTGGAAGACGTTGAAAAAGGGGGTACGAAATTCATACCCCAAACCCACTTAAGCTGCTTGCGTGGTGGGGGAAAAGGAGAGCACTTACCTCCTTTCAATCCGCCGAATTATTCATTCGGCGAATTGAAAAGTTTTTTATGCTGCGATCAGCATCAGAATGTGTACTGTGCACCGAGGTAGAACTGACGACCGGAGAGCACCAGTGTTTCCAGATAATTGTAATCACTCTGCAATAAGGTTTCAGATTCGTCAGTGAGATTGAGTGCATCCAGCGTGAGCTTCAGGTTGTCGTTTACCTGATAGCTAAACGCCGCATCCACGACGCGTGTGCCATCGGCAGTATCCGCACCGGGACCTGCGGTAGATGTTGTCGCACGTTGATAGGGATCGCGATAACTCCAGGACACACGACCGCTGAAGCCCGCCTCATTTTCATACCACAAAGTGGTGTTCCAACTGATTTTGGATTGACCGTTCATACGCGTGATAATGCGTTGGCCATTTTCATCCGTACCGCCGTCCAGTTCTGATTCAATGTAGGTATAGTTGGCTTTGATCCCAAAGTTACGCAACCAGTCTGGCCCGACAGTAATGGGCTGTTGATATTGAACTTCCCAGCCTTCGAGCGAGCCACCTTTGCCATTGACAGAGGTGCGGTAATTAAAGATATCGTCCACAGTTGCCGGCCCCGGCTCCAAGAGGCTGTCCGAATAACCTAATGCGCGAATTTCCGCCCAGGTCAAGTCTTCGCGAATACTTTCGGGGAAAGATTCAATATCTTTTTCGAAATACGCCAGAGAAATCAACGACTCTTCAGCAAAATACCATTCAACAGAAAGGTCTGTCGCTTCTGCACGGAAAGGTTCAAGGTAGGGATTGCCTGCCGTGAGAACACGATTGAAGCGATCCACACTGCCACCCGGTGTCAGGCTACCCAATCCCGGACGCGTCATCACCTCTGACCAGGATGCGCGCAGCAATACATCACCCACGGGCTCAAGCACGAGGTTTAACGCAGGCAAGGTATCACTGTAATTGCGTTTGATAATTTGTTCTGCACCGCTGACCAAGCCGCTGGAGGTTTGATCTGTTTCCACTTCGCGCACACCGATATCACCGCGGAATGGCATGCCCGCAATATCCGTGGAGAAATCCAACTGCACGTGGAAGCCAAGACTTTCTTCTTCCACCCAACGATCTGCACCCTGATTGGCAACCAGAGGGAAGCACGCTTCATTAGTAAATAATCCATATTGCTCTGCCACCACATTCAGGTCAGGCAAGAAGAATGCTGGTGAATTACCGGTGGGCTGAAATACCGAACCCATCGTATTGGTAACTTGTAAATCATCCAGCGTAATGTCACAGCCAGCCGGTACATCCACAGCAAGGTTTTCATGGTCCCCTTGATCAATGATCGCCCGGTCGCGGGTGTATTGATTATTGTCGAAAGTAAATTCTTTCCAGGAAGCGCCGGTATTCAGCGTCATTTCAACATTGCCGACATAGAAATCATATTCAATCTCGCCGCGCAGGGTATCGAAGGTGTTAGTAGTATCAGCCGGGCGATCTCGCAGTTCCGCCACCCAATAGTTCTCGGGGCTCGCCGGGTTAAAACCAAAATTGATTACAGGATCAATCATGC
>DATJLH010000094.1:0-20976 GCA_035490615.1 Cellvibrio sp. | reverse complement strand
GCTTTTTTGGCGCTTGCAAGTTCTGCTTTAGCGGCAGTGACTTGTTTTGCAGCAGCCGGGGTCTTCTTCTTGGAAGCAGCAGCCAGTTTGCTTTGAGCAGATTTTACCTGGGCAGATGCTTTGGCAGCGTCTTTAGACAGTGCCGAAACTTGTTTTTGGAGATCAGCAGCTTGAGCGACACGCGCTTTTGCCAACTGGGCCTTCAATTGAGCTAATTGCTGTTCTAAATTTGCAACAGCATCAACCGCTTTTGATTTACGTGCAGCCATGGTGTGTTTCCTTTATTGTTTTCGGAAAGAGTTTATAAAACGGATTAAAACTTCCAACACGCATAAGTTAAAACTTTATGGAAAAAATTCAAGTTTTTTGAAGAGTTTTGACGGAAAAAATGTGTTTTTTTTCTATTTTTTATCAAAAATGACCTGGCGCAACCTTCGAACAGAACAAATTTTTGTGTTTTTTCAAAAAGCGTAACTCTATCGGTGTTTTATCTTCGGTTAAAAATTTACGGAGCTGCCGGTCAAAACTTCCCCTTTTTTGAATTGCTGCGAGCTGAATTTTTTACACAAAGACACTTTGCCTGGTGTGAATGATGAACAGGTCTTTAATTTTAATGAGTAAGCGAGTGAGGTATTTCTGATGGGATAAAGTGAAAGCATTCGAGCTCGAAGGGTTAAAAAAGTGTTCTTTTGCTCCCTGATCCAAATCGCATGCACTCGTGCTGTTAGCGGCAACCAGGTTCTGTGAAGACTTTTCAGGCATGCGCGCCTGAATCTGATGTCTGGAAAAACGCATTTCGATCTGCATCGTTGGTGTACTTCTCTTCAGAAAAGTTTCAGTGCCTGCCTGTGCGGCAGTATATATCTCTCTCCATGATGCATCCTTCCCAATAGGTGCAATTCTCAAATAGATATCCATCGCTCGTGAGCTTTCGGTGCTGCTAATATGTTTGATTGGCGCCGCTAAAAAGACATGGTGTGACGCCGTGAACTTTTAATATGCTGTTTGTATAAACAGTATTTTGTCGGATAATGGTGTTTTTCACCGGTTATTAGCTCGTTGAGGCCTTCGTTGCGAAAAATTATCCACTGCGATGCCGATTGCTTTTTTGCTGCGATAGAAATGCGTGATGATCCTTCGTTACGCAATCTGCCTATTGCTGTAGGTGGTGGGGCGGATAAGCGCGGAGTAATTTCCACCTGTAACTACGAAGCGCGCCGATATGGAGTACATTCGGCAATGCCATCCGCAACGGCTCGCCGGTTGTGCCCGGATTTGATAATTCTGCCGCACCGGATGGATGTGTATCGCGAAGTATCCCTCCGCATGCGCCATATTTTTTATGAGTACACAGACCTGGTCGAACCATTGTCGTTGGATGAGGCATTTCTTGATGTCACAGATTCGCCCTACTGCGATGGCAGTGCAACGAGAATTGCACAGCTCATCCGTAGTCGAATCGAACAAGAATTGGGAATTACCGTTTCTGCCGGGGTCGCGCCGAACAAATTTCTGGCTAAAGTGGCCAGCGATTGGAAAAAGCCGAACGGCTTGTTTGTTATCACGCCGGCGCAAATCGATCACTTTGTGCAACAACTGCCGGTGCGTAAGATCCACGGGGTCGGCAAGGCCACTGCAGCACGGCTGGCACAATTGAATGTGAAAACCTGCGGTGACCTGCAACGGTTTTCGGTGTTTGAGTTATGTCAGCGGTATGGTCAGTTTGGCCAACGGCTTTATGATCTCAGTCGAGGGCGGGATGACCGCCAGGTGATTCCCAGCCGAAGGCGCAAGTCACTCAGTGTTGAACACACCTATCCTCAGGATTTGCCCGATCTGTCTTGCTGCCTGCATCAATTTCCTGAGTTGCTGCAAACCTTGGCAAGCCGGTTGCGGCGTCTGGAGGACGACTACCATGTAGTGAAAATATTTGTAAAGCTTAAATTTACGGATTTCACCAGTACGACCATCGAGCGGGCGGGGCAATCGTTAAGCATGGCTGACTATCAGGCATTATGTTCCCAGGCCTTTGAGCGCGGTAACCACCGCCCTGTCAGGCTGCTGGGGGTGGGGGTGAGGTTCGTTGACTTGCGGGAGGACCAGGCGTACTACCAACTGGATTTATTCGATTAGAGGGAACTTGACGAAAAACAAGGGCTCTATGGCCAGATCCGCCGGGTGTGCCCCATAAATTGTCAGCCAGGTGGCGCAGGCCTTTTTGCCGGGTTTCATGCCAATAAAGCATTAGTCATTCGCCCCGGAAAACTGATAAGATTGTCGCCTTGCTGTGCCTGCGCGGCATCTATATAACACTAGCAATACATAACACTAGAGGAGTAATCGCGGTGAGCCGAAGAAAAAAAGGCCGTAGTGCTGACGAGTCTAACGATATCGACCTGACCCCCATGCTGGACGTGGTCTTTATCATGTTGATCTTCTTTATCGTAACCGCTTCGTTTGTTAAAGAAATCGGTATCGATGTCAATATCCCGGAAGATAACAACAACCCACCACCACCAGATGCCCCTCAGAATATTCTCGTGCGCATCACCGCTGACAACCAGATTTGGATGGAAGATCGCCGTGTAGATGAGCGCGCTGTGCGTTCAAACATTGAGCGTATGCGTGCTGAGTTGCCCAAGGCAACGGTGATTATTTCTGCTGATCCTAAAGCACACGCAGGCACTTACGTGCTGGTTGCCGATGCGGCGCGCGAAGCCAATGCCCCGAATGTTGTACTGGCCCCGATGAAACAGTGATGGATGCTGGTTAAAAAAGCCCCGGTGTTGCGCAACACCGGGGCTTTTTTTTAGCTGGTGTATTCACATTCCACCCATGCGTAAGTCCTCCAGCGTGAGTGAAACCTTGGTGCGTCTGCTTTTTTCCCGCTTTTTCAGGCGGACTCTTTCTGTGCTGAAGTGATCGTGTAGCTTATCTTGCATTAGCCTGGAGAATTGGCTTTGCTCCAGGCAAATCAAATGTCGATGATCTCCCGCTTCAATAAACACCATGGGTGCCTGCATTAACTCATCATCCCAGATGACGTCCAGGCCATAGGCTTCGCCCAATGCCGGTACCGCCCCGGCGGCGCAGTCGCGAAAGATATCGTGCAATTCGTCTTCGTCAACCAGCTCCATGTGGCGATCAAAAATTTGATTAAGCGTGTGGCGGAGAATCTTGTTGCGTGACGGCAGCACGCACAGGGTGTAGTGGAAATCTTCATCACGTACCAGCACAGCTTTAGCCAGGCTGGTCTCATCAATATGCGCAATGCGTGCGGTATTAAAAGATCCTTCGCTGTATTCATGTTCCAGAAGTGTGAAATTTACGCCTTTGGTTTTCAGGTACTTCTCAACGCTAGCAGCAACACCCATAAGACAATCTCCAGAGTGCGAACGAGATACGAGTGGGTGAGGGATATTTGCTCACCATTAACCGAAGTATATGTGTCGTTTCAGGGGTGCGATGGAAACTTTTTAAAGGTAAATGGGATTCTTTATACGATTTGGATCTTTTGCAAAGCAGCGAGGAGATTTTTGATGGGGGCAACGATAAAGAAGCCGCCGGCCCATGGCCGACGGCTCTGAACTGCATGATCAGTTACTAGGCCAAGCTGGCAATTTTTTGTCTGACGGATGCGAGTTTTACGCAGGTCACAAAGACTTGCATGGCAGCAACAACTTCCGGGACTGTCGGCACGGAAGGTGCGATACGAATATTGCGATCCTCCGGATCTTTGCCGTAGGGGTAGGTGGCACCGGCGGGGGTTAACTTGACACCCGCTTCAGCAGCCAGGCGTACGGTTTCCTTTGCGCAATTTTTACGGGTGTCGAACGACACAAAATAACCGCCAACGGGTTTTTCCCATGCGCCGAGATCAGTTCCGTCAAATGCATTGGACAGCGCACTCAAGACCGCATCGAAGCGTGGGTTTAATAAAGCAGCGTGCTTTTGCATGTGTTGCATTAGCGCTGCTTTAGTGGGTAAAAAACGGGTGTGGCGGATCTGGTTGACTTTGTCTGGCCCGATAGTGCAGGTATTCAGGAATTTTTTGAAACCGGCGAGATTGGCTGAACTGGCCGCAACAAACGCAACGCCGGCACCGGCGTGAGTAATCTTGGATGTTGAAGCGAACTGGATTACTGAATCCTCTGTGCCGTTGCGACGTGTGGCGGCAAGGATGCTGGCTAATTGTGGCGCATTGGACGTCAGGTCATGGACAGAGTAGGCGTTGTCCCAAAATACGCGAAAGTTGGCGCTGGCAATTTGACCCAATTTGGCAATGCGTTCAACCGTATCATCGCTATAAACCACCCCGGTTGGGTTGGAATATTTGGGCACACACCACATACCTTTAATGCTTTTGTCCGCTTTGATCAGCGCTTCTACCGTATCCATATCCGGGCCGTTGGCGGTCATGGGCACATTCACCATTTTGATACCCAGCTGTTCGCACACGGTGTAGTGACGGTCGTAACCAGGAACCGGGCAAAGAAACTTCACTTCGCCCTCGTTTTTCCAGGCGCTGGCAGTATCTTTTAAGCCGAACTGGTAGGCCGTCAGCATCACCTGAAACATCAGCGTCAGGCTGCTGTTGCCGCCCACCAACACATTGGCGGGATCGACATCCATGATGTTTGCACCTAACTGCTTCGCTTCCGGCAGACCGTCGAGTCCGCCGTAATTGCGGGTATCGGTACCATCGGCGGCGGTGTAATTGCCATTGAGAATTCCATCCAGTGCATCCGAGAGCGCCAACTGCTCTGCAGAGGGCTTGCCCCGGGTCAGATCCAGATTGAGTTTTTTATCGAGAATAGCTTGATAGTCGGCAGCCAGCTGGCTTTCCCACTGGCGCAATTGTTCCGGAGTCGCTTGATCCAGTTGCAAGGTCTTTACCTCAATGGTTGGTGATTGAAGGGGGTGTCGAAAGACAAAACGGCCGCATTATAACCGCTCACATGAATAATTACAGGTGATCAAGATCAAGTGGGGAGTAAGGGCGGGACGGGACAATCCAGTCCATCTGCCATTGCGCGAAACAATTCAGCTTCGGCAACCGAGACGACCCCGTCGTGCAATATGCATTGGCTCATGGCTTTTAACAGCAGCGGTTTTTGCAGGGCTTTCACTTGATTTAAGCGGTTAAGGGCCTCGTCCAGGTGCGCAATCTTTACGACATTTTTGGGCAGGATATTCAGCGCTGCCAAGCGCAGGTTGCTGACGGCAAGCTGAAACGCCTGGTCGGCTGCGGTATCAGAGTTGGCACCTGCATAGGCAAGGACGCTCAATAGCAATTGGCACTCATTGCGCATCTCACGCAAGTCGTGCTGGCGAGCAATAATCGCGGGCTCCTGTAAATGGTGTATCACGATGCGTTGTAATGCCCACTCCATAAGACGGATTTTTTTATCGGCCTGTATTAACAGCTCCATGCAATGTTTGAACGTCGCTTGTTGTTCAGGAGACAGCTGCTTGAGCGTCGGCAAACAAAGCTCCACCAGTGGAAGGCGCAGACGCTCAGATAAAACCGCACTCTTGTAGGCAATTTTCTGTAATGCGGCCATTTCTGTTGGTGCAATAACCTTGGCTAACACTTGCCACTGCCGTTGTTGCTGGTCAGGTTTTTTACTAAGCAATAATCCAAAGATAAGAGCGCGAGCGGAAAACGGCTCATGAGCAGCCGTGCGAACTGCTTCATCGAGTGTGGCGAGTGTCTTTTGCGCGTAGTCAATATGCGCCATACCGGGTTGCCCGATATGGGTAAATGTCGCATCAATATCGACGGTTTGCTTTGCGTTTGTGTCGACAAATTGGGCGCTGCTGTGTGGCGGATTGTCTGTAGCGTCAGACGGGCGAGTGCTGGTGAGGGTAATTTCCACATGGGGGTACTGTCCGTCCCAGCGGGGCTCGATACGTTTAATGCGTTGCTCAAGCGGCGGGTGTGTAGCCATCAATGCATTAAATGCGGTGCTCACGCCCTGGCTGAAATACATATGGCTGAATTCAGCCGCGTTGACGGATTCCAGTTTTGAGCCACTGACATAACCACCAATTTTTTTTAACGCGCCGGAGATGCCTCCGGGATTTCGCGTGAACTGGACCGCCGAAGCATCTGCCAGAAATTCTCGCTGGCGACTGACAGCGGCTTTGATCATATTGCCAAAAAACGTGCCGCCATAACCGATCACCATCAGCGCCAGGCCAATGCTTAACACAGCGGCGGGGGATTTATCCCGGCTGGAGCGAAACAGGCGGCGTTGGCCAGTGCTGCGGACCATGTAATGCCCAATCAAACCGATCAGCAAGATACCGTTGAGCAGGGCTACCAGACGAATATTCAGGTTCATATCACCGTGAAAAATGTGGCTGAATTCATGGGCGACGACGCCTTGTAATTCATCGCGATTTAGCAGGCGAATGCAGCCGCGGGTAATGCCAATGACAGCATCCTGCGGCGTGTGTCCCGCTGCGAAGGCGTTGATCGCGTCATCTTCAAGCAGGTAAACCGGAGGCACCGGTGTGCCCGATGCAATGGCCATTTCTTCAACGACATTCAGAATCTTTCTTTCATCGGCATCGCTGGCATTGATATTGATCAGGCGGCCGCCCATGGCTTCGGCTACTACTCGTCCACCGCTGCGCAATTCAATTAATTTGTAGGCGCTGCCGGCAAAGACGACCCCGCAAATAATAAAGGTGATCCAGCCGAATAATTCCCAACTCAGGGTATTGAACAGGCCTTGCCATAGACCGGTATGTTGAGCTTCATACAAATGGCCGGTATAGCCATCTTGTAAATAAAAGATGATGAAAGCAAAGAGTAGGGTGGTGATGAGAATCAGTGAAAGGACGGCAGCACATAATAAAAGAATAAGGCGTTTGGTGTTGCGGTGCGCCAGATCCTGTTGCTCAAAAAAATTCATCGATGGTGTTCCTGCGGATAAGTGGCCGAGGAGATCGTCCTGATAATCTTCCTTCTTTATATATACCTGTTTATTGGCGGTGACGCTCGCCCGCCGTAGCGGGCGCAATGATTGCAGGAATTAAAACGCAACCTTGGGTGCAGCCTGAATTTCTGCCGAGTCAGCGAATTCCAGCAAGGCGGCATCTTCATTGTGACCAAACATATTGGCAAAAAACACCGGGGGGAAGGTTTGTCTGTAAGTGTTGTAAGCCGTTACGGCATCGTTGAAAGCCTGCCGTGAAAAAGCGACTTTATTTTCGGTGCTGGTAAGTTCCTCGGATACTTGCATCATATTCTGTGACGCTTTCAGGTCCGGGTAAGCTTCCATCACCACATTTAAACGCCCCATCGCATTCGTCAATAAATTTTCGGCACCGGCCAGCTGTTGCATGGCGCTGGGGCTGCCGGGTTCTGCAGCTGCCGCCTTCAAACCGGCCATCGCCTGATTGCGCGCACTGATTACGGCTTCCAGGGTTTCGCGTTCATGTTTCAGGTAGGCTTTGGCCGTTTCAACCAGATTCGGAATCAGGTCGTAACGACGTTTAAGTTGGACTTCAATTTGTGAAAAGGCATTTTGGTAACGATTTTTCAGCGTAACCAGTTTGTTATAGATACCGATAACATAGAACACCACGATGGCAATAATTACCAGTGTCACAATGGTCGAGATCATAGCCCTGTCCCCAAAAGTTGTCGTTGTGCATCCAATACTAGCACGTCATTCCAGAATTGCTGCTTGATTGATCTGCTGCGGGGCGCATTTGCACCGCGGTGTGATTCGCGCCTCAATTGATGTACTCAAAGACTCGCACAACTTTCCTGACTCCGCCGGTGGTACGCGCGATATCTGTCACCAGTTCGGCTTCGCGGCGGGAGACCATGCCCATCAAAAACACGGTTTTGGCTTCGGTGATGACACGAATTCTGCTGTTGTCGATTTCGTTATTGGCAATGAGTCGGGTTTTGATCTTGGTGGTCAACCAGGTGTCGTAGGTGCGTGTTGACATGGGCACATAAGGGCCGACTTGCAACTCATTATGCAATTGCCGAACGGTGCTGATTTTGTTCACGGTGTCGCTGGCTAACTGGCGAAGGTCGTGAGTGGCCACCTGGCCCGTTAACAGCACAACACCATTGTGACTGTTGACGATGAGGCGGGCATCAGCCAGGCCGGGATGTGCCTTGATTAAATTCACCATGGCGATGGTTTCGATATTCCGGTCATCAATCTTGGCGCCCACAGTGCGTTTGCCGGGATCAACATAAATAGGCTCGCTGGTGGTGGCTTCAATGAAACGTGCGCAGCCACTAACCAGTATCGTGAAGGCGAGCAATATCAGCGTTGGAGAAAACTTCAGCATAATCAATGACTCCCGAATAGCTGCTGATCAATCAGGTCACATAAGCAAAATAGCGTAAGCAAATGGACTTCGTGAATCCTGGGGTAAGAGCCCAGCGGCACACGCAATTCCAGATCGTTGACATCCAGCAGGGCGGGGATATCCCCGCCGTCGCGGCCTGTCAGGGCAATTACTTGCATGTCCTTATCGTGAGCGGCGCTGATGGCTTGCAATAAATTACTGCTGTTGCCGCCCGTTGTTAACAATAACAACACGTCGCCCGGCTGCCCCAGGGCGCGGATTTGTTTAGCATAGATATCGTTAAAGCTGTAATCGCTGGCGATGGCGGTTTGGGTGGTGATATCGCCGCCCAGGTTCAGTGAGGGAAGGCTGGGCCGCTCTTGCTCAAATCGATTTACCAGGCTGGCAGTAAAGATTTGTGCTTGTGCAGCAGAGATGCCGTTGCCGCAGGTCAGGATTTTCTTTTCATCAAGGAGGGCGTGAACAATGATGTGGCTGGCGCTGGCAATCAGCGGTGCGAGGCTTTCGCCCGCTTGCATCTTGGCTTCTATGCTTTCGTGAAAAAGGGTGATGACCCGTTGATCCATAATGCTGTTCCGCCGGAGAAATAAAAGACTGCGCGCAGGTTAATCAATGATGGCGCATGGAGCAAGGCTTGCTGAAAGTCAGGCTGCATTGAAAGCGCTCTGAATCCATTCAATACTTTCCGCCTGCATACCATCCAGGGCAACGACATCAAAACGACAGGGGACTTTGTCGGTCAGTCTGCGGGTTAACAAAAAGTGCTGGGCCGCACGGGTAATTTTATGTTGCTTACGGTAATTGACGCTCTCGGCGGCCTGGGCAAAAAAGCGATTGCTGCGCAGGCGCACTTCCACAAACACCAGCATATTCTGGTCGCGCATGATCAGGTCTATTTCGCCGGCTGCACAACGATAGTTCCGCTCAATGCAGAACAATCCTTGCTGCTGTAGGAAATGCTCTGCCAACAACTCAGCCTGTGCGCCGCGCGCCGATTTATTCGTATCCTTACGTGAAAAAGTCATGGTCTACTCGATATAGGTTTCAGCAACGACAGTAGGCAGCGGTTGTGCCATACCATTACGGATACGCGCCCAGATTTGCTCGCGTTCGATTCGTCCATCCGGCAATAAATGTAAAGCACCCGTAGCGCCATAGATGCGCATCTCCGGTACTTGTGCCAGTTGAGGCAAACGCGGATAGAGACGGAAAGCATCGATACCCAATGCATGCAAGCGGCTGTAAATAGCCGAGGATTGGGTATTTTCATCAATCATTTTTTTCTCCTGGCTGTGATTGTCGAACAACCAGGGCATGGTGTTAAAACGAATTCCGTTGAGGTCCCGATCGACCCCGGGATTGGGAATGCCGGAGTAAATATGGCTGGTGGCATAAACAGGGATATTGCCGGCGTAGTGGAAGGCCAGCGTCGGTTTTACCTGGCGCGCCTGAGCCGGGTCGGCGATCAGGAAAATCATATCGACGTCCTGGCGACGCCGTGCTTCAAATTGCAAATTGGTACCCAGGCGACGCTCCAGTTCTACCGCGCGCGCCTGACTTTGCTCGATCTGCATCGAGCTTTTAATCACGCGTGAATAATCACCGGTGCCTATAAACTGGCTGGTGTTAACCACCGTACCGCCCAATTTCTGCCACTCCTCTGTAAATGCCTTGGCACTACGCTCACTCCAGTCTTGTGAGGGGATCATAATCATTGCAAGGCGATGGCCTTCAAGATACGCCTGACGGGCTACCTGACGCGCCTCATCCTCGGCAGCCAGACCGAATTGGTAGAGTCCCTGGACGGGCGTTACCGGTTGCGTATCCGGATAGTTCAGTGTCAATACCGGCACTGGCAGGGAAGGCAATAAACTCAGCTCGGCGACTTTTTCTTTTTCCAATGGACCTATAATCAGTTCAGCGCCCTCAGTAACTGCTTGCTCGTAAGCCGCCAGGACATCACCGCTGCTGTCGTATTGGCGAATCAAGGGCATCAGCGGGCGTTCCTTACTGGTCCGGTAGTAGGCCGCGAAGAAGCCATCGCGCACGGCTTCACCGGCTTTAGCCAGGCGTCCCTGCAGGGGTAACAAGAGGGCGATCTGGCGCGGCTGGTTGTCGATCAAGGTGCGTAATAGCTGCAAATCGCTGGGAAGGTTTTGGTTGGCGGGATGGCTGGGCCATTGGGCGCGCCAGGCATCAACCTGGGCTTGTTGGCGCTCCAGGTTAGTCTGGTTGTTCTTGCTCAGGGCAGCGAGGCTATACCAGCCGCGCAGGGTTTCATCCGATTCGTTCTGGCTGCGTTGCTGTAATTCGCCCTGGGACATTGTCATCAGGGTTTGCCAGATTTCTTCATGGTTGTCGGCTTCTTCTTCCGGGTCGGTCAGGAGCGCGGCCAGGGTAATTCGCTCCCGCACACTGTTGTGGGTCTCACCCAGCAAGGCAAAGACGCGCGCGCGCTTTTGACGCAGGCTGATTTCAACCTGAGGGTCGAGACTTTGCCACTGTCGTTCAAGCCTTGCGTTGGTTAGAATGCCCTGCGCCAGAAAGTAGGAGCCATCTTGCAGGGCCACATTGCTCAGCAGGTCGACGTACTTGATATAGGCATCGTCTTCCAGGGCGCCTGCATCCATTCCGGTCAGCAGGTTGCGCGCCCAATCGTAATCTTCGCGGGCGATCAATAACTCGGCGGCCTGCAACATCAGCCTTTCCCGTTCCGGCGAAGCGCTTTGGCTGGCTTGCTCAAGCAGCGGTTTAACCTTGGGGGCAGTGGCGCTAACTGATCCGGGAGTCTCGGTGGTGGGTTGGCTGCTACAACTTGCCAGAATGAATGCCAGCAGCACGATCAACGTGCCGGTTATTCCTCGATTCAGCATGCCCAACACTCTCCTGACAATCGCCGTTAGAAAAAAATAGAGAACGAATAATGACCAACAGTGCTTCGACATCAACCAGCTCTCCCCTTTCCGCAACCGGAGTACTGTATGTGGTCGCCACACCCATCGGCAATTTGGCCGATATGGTACCGCGAGCGGTGGAAGCACTACAAACAGTTGCGCTCATTGCTGCAGAAGATACTCGACACAGTTCGCGTTTACTGGCTCATTTTGACATTAAAACCCCGGCTATTGCTTACCACGATCACAGTGACGATCAGCGCACTGAACACATCCTGCAACGCTTGCTCAGCGGGGAGCATGTGGCGCTGATATCGGATGCCGGCACCCCGCTGGTGTCGGACCCGGGTTATCGTCTGGTACGCGAGGCCCGGCAGTCCGGTATTCAGGTCATTCCGATACCCGGAGCCTGCGCCATGATCGCCGCGCTGTCGGCAGCGGGCTTACCGTCAGACCGTTTTGCCTTTGAAGGATTTTTGCCGGCCAAACAAACTGCCCGCTGTTCGGTCTTGCAGTCGTTGGTGAATGAAACGCGCACACTCATTTTTTACGAAGCACCGCATCGTATTCTGGAAACCTTGCGCGATATTGCGCAGATTTTTGGGGCGGAGCGGGAAGTCGTTATCGCGCGTGAGTTAACTAAAACCTTTGAAACGATTCGCGGTGGGCCGGTGGCTGAAATAACGGACTGGGTTGCCGGTGACCCCAACCAACAGCGGGGTGAAATCGTATTGCTAATTCGCGGTGCAAGCGCGCCGACTGCATCGGATATGCATGCAGAGGCCGAGCGCGTTATGCGTGTGTTGCTAGAGGATTTAACAATAAAACAGGCCGCGAGCTTGGGAGCAAAACTGACCGGATTGAAAAAGAATTTTCTGTACCAGTGGGCGTTGGACAACGCAAAGAAAACATAGCGGCGGCTTGTAGGCAGGCGGTTGAGGCGAGCATGCCGGAACAGGTGTTAAGCTGTTCCGGCATGTTTGTTTCTAAGGATTAAAACCGGAAAGTACCTTGCAATGCGATGGTTCGTGGCCGCTCATAAAATGCGTAATAACCGGTACCGGTACCGCCAGTGAGAATACTGGCGACGGGCAAACCGTTGGCATAGGTCACGACATTTTCATCGGTCAGGTTTTTACCGATCAATGCCAATTCCCACATCTTGTCGGCATCGCTCAGTGCAATACGCGCGTTAACCTTCATAAAGGCGTCTTGCTTCAGCTTGGGATCAAGGGACGGTGTGGTCAGATATTCATCGCTGAAGATCAGATCCAGCGTACTGCTCAGCTCCAAGCCACCACTTGCAAAACTGAAGGTGTGATCAATCCCCAGGTTGCCTTGGTACTCCGGCGTGAATTCGCGACGCTCACCGCTGGCATCACAGAAATTATCACCCACGGGGGCGATGTTATCGGTCTGGCCAAAGTAGCATTGGGAATTGGGGAATTTATCGTATTCAAAATCCAGGTAAGCAGCACCGCCGCGTACCAGAATGGTATCCGTAACGGCCCAGCGTCCATCGACCTCCAGACCTTGCACGATGGCTTCGGCCGCATTGGTTACGTTGAAGCTCACACCGCCGTCAAACTGGCTGGTCTGCATGTCGCTGAATTCGGAGCGGAACAACGCCAGGTTAACTTCCGCTGAGCCGCCGGCCAGGGTGAATTTTCCACCTAATTCATAGTTGGTGACTTCTTCGTCTTCGAATTCGAAGGTGCCGGTGATGGGAGTATTCTGAGGAATACGGTCAGTGTCCGGGTTGTTATCATGATCCACCGGAGTTGCATTTATTGCATTATTCACCAATGGATCGGGGTGAGCATTTGCCCTTACATCATAACCGCCGGACTTGAAGCCAGTGGTATAGCTCAAATAAAGCATGTCAGTTGCATTCAAATCATATTGCAGATTCACTTGTGGACTAAAGCCTGACTCGCTGCGATCACCATAAATCGTGTCATAGGGTTCAATGTTGAACAAACCGAACAAGCCGTTGTAAGGATCTGCCGGCCCGCCTGTGGGTAGTTCTGCTCCATTTGGCGCGACATGATATTGCCGACGGCTGGCTTCCTTGTCTTCTTCGGTATAGCGTCCGCCCAAGGTTAAATGCCAGCTGTCAGAAATATTCCAGGTCACCTGTGCAAAGATCGCAGCCAGGTCACTTTCCTGGTCAAAGTTACGATTACTGGATGCGCCGCGGATTGCCGGGTTAACCGCAATGCCCAGCAAGCTGTCTGTCGGAACGCCGATCACATCATCAAATTTCAGGTCACTGCTTTGGAAAAAGACACCGCCGAGATAACTGATCGCGCCATCGGTGGGTGATGCAACACGCAACTCCTGGCTGATTTGTTCATAGTCTTCCATGGAGTTGATATTAAAGATCGGCAAGCCGACAAAATCACAATCACACAGCTCTTCATAGTCATAGGCGTTATAGCCAGTCACCGAGGTAAAGGTGTGATCACCAATGCCGGTTTCGATGGTGAGTGTTGCGTTTTCGGTATCGTTATAACTGTAATCACCATTGGACTGGCGTTTGTAGTCCTGCTGCGTATCCAGAACATAAGTTCCGCCGGTCAATGCAGAAAGCACATTGGCATAGGGCACGGCGCCGGCAACTGGCAATTCAACCGGGCGCACCACTTCAATGTTACGGCCATCGCTGTCGAAGGAGCCGTCTTCCAGTTTCAGCGTGATATCCCAATTATCGGTGGGCTTCCAGGCGATGGTGCCGCGAATAACCCGCTCTTCATCGTGGGACTCGTCCCGGCCTAGTGTCGTATTTTCAAAATAACCATCCGTTGTGCGATCCAGTAATGCAACGCGCGCGGACAATGTATCGGTCAACGGGCCAGACACCACAAAACGCAGGTCTTCCTCGCCGTACTCCGGTTCATAAAGCGCGATGATCTTGCCTTCAAATTCATCGGTAGGTTTGGCGGTCGTGATGCTGATTGCACCGGCGGTGCTGTTCTTGCCAAACAAAATACTTTGCGGGCCACGCAGCACTTCGACACGCTCTATATCAAGGAATGGTGCGCGCGCAAGCTGGGCGCGGCCGAAGTGCACACCGTCAACAAACTGTGCGGCGGACTGCTCAAAACCCTGGTTTACGCCGGAGGTAATCCCGCGAATGGAAATATTGGTACCGATACCTGTTTGGGTCATGTTGAAGCTGGGAATGTAGTCCGCCATGCGTTCTATGCTGGTGATGCCGTCTTTCTCCAGTTTTTCTCCACCGATGGCATTAACCGAAATAGGAACATCTTTAAGGCTTTGTACACGTTTTTGTGCGGTGACCAGAACCTCTTCCAGCGCGGGTGTTTGTGCGGTGGCAGTATGGCTTATTGCGTAACTGGCGATGAGCGCGGTAAGTAAACTCAGTTTGTAACCCTTCACTTTAATATTCTCCTGAACTTTTTATTTGATACATGCAAACTGATGAACGATGTCCGAGGGGACAAGGATTGAAATTCGTTTCTGGATTCTCCCAATAACTTTTTATTTTTTTGCCAGCGCGAATGACTGGCTAATGATATTGAAAGATGTTGTCGAGTTGATAGCTTATTTCACTAAAAGTAGCAGTGAAGTAAACTTTTTGCTGGCTTTTTGTGTATTTGTGCAAATTTTTGCGCCAGCTTGCAAATAAAGAACGAATAAGAGCCGGTCAACAGCGGTTACATCCTGACCCTTGCACTTTTTTTTTCGCGCAGTTACTGTGGCCGCTCGGAGTCGGCCCGACAGTCGCTCCGATGTTAACTGTCCAGCTCTCATGAGTGCTGGCTGGTGCATCGGGGAGGAAAGTCCGGGCTCCACAGGGTAGAGCGCCAGGTAACGCCTGGGGGGTGTGAGCCCACGGAAAGTGCAACAGAAAGCAAACCGCCTACGTATCCTTCGGGATGCCGGTAAGGGTGAAAGGGTGCGGTAAGAGCGCACCGCGCAGCTGGTAACAGTCTGCGGCACGGTAAACCCCGCTCGGAGCAAGACCAAATAGGAACCCAATGGCGCGACCCGTGCCGGGTTCGGGTAGGTTGCTTGAGGTATGTGGTGACACATATCCCAGATGAATGACTGTCCACGACAGAACCCGGCTTACAGGCTGACTCCGAATTACTCTCCTCCTCAGCTGTTGGTTAGAACACATTCCTCTATTGAAACTACTTTTCAATACAAAATAATCACTCTCTTAATGTAATACATTAAGTTTGCGTTCTATTTCGTTGTATTTTCTTCGGGTCTCTCTGATTTCACATTTCTGTTTCCGCTCAAATCCTGTTTATCCCCACAGTTATCAGGTTTTTTCCCTGCAAAATCCCGTCACATCCGCGCCATTGCTGGCTTGACTTTGCTTTTACCGCATTTATAGTGTGCTCGTGGGAAAAAGTGGTTAATAGTGGTTTTTTGTGGAATTTAAGTCCATCAAGTGGTGAAAAGTGTTCACAGGTAGTCATTCCATCAGCATGGACCCTAAGGGTCGCATGGCGATACCAACGCGCATCCGCGAGGCGTTGGCGGAATCCTGTGCTGGCCGTTTAGTGGTGACTGCCCATACCCAGGACCGCTGTTTGCTGGTTTACCCCGAGCCCGAGTGGCTTGAGTTACTGCCACAGATCGAGGCTTTGCCCAGTTTCAATAAGGCGGCGCAGCGCGTTAAACGCATCATGATCGGTTACGCCACCTTGCTTGAGGTGGATGGTAACGGCCGCATCCTGGTGCCGCCTACGCTGCGCGAATACGCCAATCTCGATAAAAAGATGATGTTGGTCGGACAAGGTAAGAAATTGGAGTTGTGGAGCGAGGACAGTTGGGCTGCGCTCTTGAATGAGCCTGCCGACGATGAGCTGCCCGAAGAAATGCTGTCGCTTTCGCTGTAGGAGCCTCTGTGACTGAATCTGCCCATATCACGGTGCTTCTCAAAGAAGCCGTCGACGCCTTGGTGACTGACCCGAACGGTTTTTATGTGGACGGTACTTTTGGGCGTGGCGGCCACAGCCAATTGATATTGCAAACCCTGTCGCCCCAGGGGCAATTGCTGGCCATTGATAAAGATCTTGCTGCTGTTGCCGTTGCGCGGAAGCGCTTTGAACAGGACGCGCGTTTTGAGATCGCCCATAGCTCATTTGCCGATCTGGCTGAACTGGTTGCAGCGCGCAATATGACCGGAAAAGTGACCGGGCTGCTGCTGGATCTGGGGGTGTCTTCCCCACAACTGGATGAAGCTGAACGTGGTTTCAGTTTCCAGGCGGACGGCCCGTTGGATATGCGCATGGACCAGAGCCGCGGCCAGAGTGCGGCGGACTGGGTTAACAGCGCAGAAGAAAGTGAAATTGCCCAGGTATTGAAGGATTACGGTGAAGAACGTTTTGCCAAACGCATGGCGCGCGCCATTGTCGCTGAACGGCAAAAACAACCCATCACCACCACGGCACGTTTGGCAGAGATTGTAAAAGAAGCAAACCCGGCGTGGGAAAAAGGAAAGCATCCCGCGACGCGCGCCTTCCAGGCGATTCGCATCAAGGTCAATGCGGAGCTGACCGATCTGGATGCGGTACTGGAACAGGCGTTAAACGTATTGGCGGTGGGCGGCAGATTGGTGGTGATCAGCTTCCACTCCCTGGAAGATCGTGTTGTGAAGCGTTTTATCCGTCGCCAGGAACAAGGTGATCCATTGCCGCTCGGCGTGCCGGTACGCGATGAACAATTAAATAAACGCTTGCGCAGTTGTGGAAAAGCCATCCGCGCCAGCGATCTGGAGGTGAATTCGAACCTCCGTGCGCGAAGCGCCATCATGCGCGTCGCAGAAAAATTGCAGTAGCCGATCAGGCCTGACAACACAGTAAAAACAACAAGACCCGATACCGTTCAATAACCACCACAAGGCTGACATGAAACAAACCGCTCGCCATTCCGCCAAGCCCATCGCACCCGGTGCGCTGCTGGCGGCTGCGCTCTTATGGTTGGCGGTCATCGCGTCGGCACTGGCGGTTGTCGCCTCCACCCATCAGGTGCGCAAGCAAACCAATACCCTCGAAACCCTTCGTCGTGAAGCTGCCCAGTTGCAAGTGGAGTGGGGTCAATATTTATTGGAGCAAAGTACCTGGGCTTCTTACAGTCGTGTGGAAGCCATCGCAACCCAACAGTTGGGCATGTTTCCCGCTACCGCAGAACGCATCGTGATGGTGAACAATCATGAATAGTTCTGTGAATCCCGCTATTGCTGACACGAAAACCTTAAAAGTGGCGCGTTGGCGTTTTTACAGTGTTGCCCTGGTGATGACCGCTGCAACGTTGGCGTTGATCTGGCACGTGGCCAGCTTACAAGTGTTGCCCGACACCGATAAGGGTTATGAGTTTTTGCAAAACCAGGGGCAGTCGCGCACCTTGCGCACAGAATCTATTACTGCCTATCGCGGTGTGATTACGGATCGCAATGGCGAACCGCTCGCGGTCAGTACGCCGGTGGCGTCGCTGTGGGCGAATCCCAAGGTTTTGTTGCAAGCGCCGCAGCGTTGGGCGGAGTTATCACAAGCCCTGGGCTGGAACAAAGCAGAATTGGAATCGCGGCTTGCGCGTTACAGCAGTCGTGAATTCATGTACCTGCAACGCCATCTGCCGCCACAGGCGGCGGAAACTATTCTGGCTCTGGATATTCCCGGTGTTTACAGCCAGACCGAATACCGTCGTTACTACCCGGCGGGTGATGTGACCGCGCATCTGGTGGGTATGACCGATATCGATGATCGTGGCCAGGAGGGCATGGAGCTGGCTTATGACGCCTGGTTATCGGGAGAAAACGGTGCGAAAGAAGTATTAAAAGATTTGCACGGCCGCACGGTCAAAGAATTGCAATTAATTAAATCGGCGCGATCCGGGCAAGGTCTGACCCTGAGTATCGATTTGCGTCTGCAATACCTTGCGCATCGCGAGCTGAAAAATGCGGTAGAGCAAAGCGGTGCACTGGCCGGTTCTCTGGTTATTCTCGACGTGGTAACGGGTGAGGTTTTGGCGATGGCCAACCAGCCGTCTTACAACCCGAATGATCGCAACAATGCCAAAGGCTCAGCGTTGCGTAATCGCGCGATTACCGATGTGTATGAACCGGGCTCCACCATGAAACCCATCGCGGTTATGGCGGCCCTGGAATCAGGAAAATTCAAACCCAATGACGTTATCAACACCAGCCCCGGTTATATCCAGGTGGGCAGTAAAACCCTGAAAGACCTGCATAACTATGGACCGCTGGATTTATCGATGGTGATTGCCAAGTCCAGCCAAGTGGGGATGACCAAATTAGCCCTGGAACTGGAGCCACATATTATTCGTGATATGTACGCCCGCCTGGGAATCGGTCAGACCACGGGCACCGGTTTTCCCGGCGAAGGTTCCGGTTTGTTGCCGGCCCATGCGCGGTGGCGACCCATCCAGCGCGCGACCCTGGCTTACGGTTACGGTATGAATGTCACTGTGTTGCAGCTTGCCCAGGCATACAGCGTGATTGCCAGCGGCGGAGTCAAACGCCCGGTATCGTTATTGCGCGTTGATAACGAACCGGCCGGCGAACGTGTGGTGGCTGAACACTACACGCAGGACATCATTACCATGTTGAAGCGCGCGGCCACCGAAGGTACCGCGACCCGTGCGCGTGCGATTTCCTATACCGTTGCCGGCAAAACGGGAACGGTACATAAAGTCGGTGCTCACGGTTACGAAGAGAAGCGTTACATGTCGTCCTTCGCCGGTATGGCACCAGCAGACAATCCGCGCATTGTGGCGGTTGTCGTGATTGATGAGCCGGATGCGACCCAGTATTTTGGCGGCCTTGTTGCTGCGCCGGTTTTTTCCAAGGTAGCGGAAGGTGCATTGCGCATGATGCAGATTCCACCGCAACCGGTGGTGCCTCCAAACATGGCGGCGCAACCCAAAAAAGAAGAGCGGAAACCTCAGGGGAGGCCAGTGACGTGATGGCTCTGGAATCCCAATCATTTGCACTCACCCTTGCGCAGCTTTTGCCGGAGATGGATCTGGCAAAAGCTGCACCGCTTGTGGTGTCCGGGTTGACATTGGATACGCGGCTGCTAACCCAGGGCGACGTGTTTATCGCGCTCAGCGGTAGTCAATTTGATGGCCGTCGTTTTATTGCGAGCGCCATTGAGCGCGGCGCCGTTGCGGTATTGGTTGAGGCCGATAAAGAGTGGCAGGGGATTGACTGGCTTGGTCAGGTTCCGGTGATTGCGGTGGACAATCTGGCGCAACAGGTAAGTGCTATTGCCGGTCGTTTTTATGGCGAGCCGAGTGCGCATTTTCGCTTGGTCGGCATTACCGGCACCAACGGTAAAACTACCTGCAGTTTATTGTTAGGACAATTGAGTGCGCTGCTGCAGGAACGCGCCGGCGTCGTGGGTACTGTCGGCTACGGCGTACTGGATGCAGCGGTATTGGCGCCTTTTGCCCAACAATTAAATGCCTTGACGGCGACGGGTTTAACCACGCCGGATGCCGTGCGCTTGCAGCATATTCTTGCGCAATTGCGCGAACACGCTGTTACTGCGGTGGCCATCGAAGTGTCATCGCACAGTTTGCAGCAAGGGCGCGTCGCCGGGCTGCATTTTGAAACAGCCATCTTCACCAACTTGACGCAGGATCATCTGGATTACCACGGTGATCTTGTGAGCTACGGCAAAGCCAAACAACAACTGTTGCAAATGCCCGGCTTGCGTTATGCCATCGTCAATGCCGACGATAGCTGGGCCAAAAGCTTGTTGGAAAAAATGCCCTCCGGTGTGCAGCCCTACACCTTTTCGCTGCGCGATACCGATGCCGATGTGTATGCCAAAGACATTGCGCTGACCGCCACGGGCGCCAGCGTAACCCTCGTTACACCGTGGGGAGTGGGCGAATTTCATAGTCATTTGATGGGCGCATTTAATCTCAGCAATTTGTTGGCTGTGATTACGGCTGCCTGCGTCGGCGGTGCTGCCCTTGCTGACGTGCTCCTGGCGATTCCGCAATTGCAGCCAGCCCCCGGCCGTATGCAGGCGGTAACGCTCGAACAGTCCCAACAAGACATCAATGTCATTGTTGATTACGCACACACCCCGGATGCACTGGAAAATACTTTGACGGCGATTCGTGAACATAATCCGGGGCGGGTCTGGACGGTGTTCGGTTGCGGCGGCGATCGCGACAGAAGCAAGCGCCCACTGATGGGCCGTATTGCAGAACGCCTGAGCGATTACGTCATCGTGACAAACGACAATCCGCGCACCGAAGATCCAGCGGTGATCGCCGCCGATATTCTGCGTGGCATGCACAACACGCACGGTTGTCTGGTGATTGCCGAGCGCGGCCAGGCCATTGATCTTGCCATCCAGCAAGCCAAGACAGGTGACGTGGTGCTGATCGCTGGCAAAGGTCACGAGGATTATCAAATATTTGCTACCCAAACCTTGCCGTTCAGTGATGTAAAACAAGCACGTCTCGCATTACAACGTCGCATTGCCCGGCGCGATGCCGATACGGAGATAAAGTCATGATGGCTCCCCTGACCTTAACGCAGATGGCTCACCTGATGCGTACGTCTCTGGGTGCAATGCTGCACAACGGTGATGTCAGTTTTTCCCGCGTCACTACCGACACTCGTCAGCTGCAAGCGGGTGACCTGTTTGTTGCGCTGCGCGGAGAGCGTTTTGACGCGCACGATTTTTTAGCCGATGCGGCGGCCAAAGGTGTATGT
>DATJLH010000093.1:0-4004 GCA_035490615.1 Cellvibrio sp. | reverse complement strand
TGCCAAAATCCAGGACACCCGCATTGATTCTGCAATGCAGCGACGATTTTATTGCGCCCTGTAGTGTTGGCGAGTACATGCAAGAAGCAATGCCTGATGCCGAGATGTGTATTATCGATAACGTTGGTCATTGTCCGCACCTTAGCGCACCTTGTGCGAGCACCGAAGCGATCGAAAGTTATTTACAAAGAAAATCTTTTTAAGATGTTCACGCTATGGATACTATTCCCGACATTCCATCGTCTTTTGAATTTGCAGCCTGCGGCTTGGTGACAACAGAGACTAATGGAATGATTTGCCGGGCTAATGCAACGTTTTGCAAATGGCTCGGGTTTGATGTCAGCGAACTGATCGGAAAAAAGCGAATACAGGATTTGTTTACCGTCGGAGGACGATTTTTTCACCACACACATTGGGCGCCGTTGCTCCAGATGCAAGGTTCTGTGGCAGAAGTACAAATGGAATTGATTGGTCGCGACGGTAAAGCATTGCCTATGTTGATCAATGCGATTCGTCAAAAACATGGCGATAAGCACTTTGACCAGTTGGCCTTTTTTGTTGCAACCGACAGGAAAAATTATGAGCGGGAGCTACTGCATGCCCGCAAGCACGCTGAAAGCTCACTCGCCTCGTTACGTGAAACCAAAAAGGAACTGCAAGAAAGCCGCGATTTATTAAGTGTCGCGATTCAAAGTGCGCGAATGGGCGTGTGGTCGGAGAACTTGAATTCCGGACATGTCTGGTGGAGCCAGGAACTGGAACAACTGACCGGCTTCACTGCGGAAGCGTTCGGAAGTACCTCGGAAGCTTTCTATCACTTAATACACGCTGATGATCGATTGTCAGTTGTTGCTGAAATTCAAAACGCAATCCAACTGAAGTCGGATTACAGCGTTCAATTTCGGTTGCAACATGCAACCGGAAACTGGCTGACGATGGAAGGTCGCGGTCATGCGGCCTATTCCGAAGCTGGTGAGGCGCTTTCCGTTTTCGGTATTGTGATTGATATTTCTGAACGCAAACAGACGGAAGAAAAGCTGCGCGATTTAAACCTTCAATTATCCATTTCAGATCGCCGCAAAGACGAGTTTTTAGCCACCCTTGCTCATGAGCTTCGTAATCCTTTAGCCCCTGTGCGTAACGTTCTGGAAATTATGCGCGTCAAGGAGGCTAAGGATCCTTTCGTGCAATGGTCGCGGAGTATCATTGAACGCCATGTGTTGCAAATGACGCACCTCGTTGATGATCTCATGGAGGCTTCGCGTATATCCCAGGGGCGCCTGGAGCTTCGCAAACAGCACATCAACCTCGCCGATATCATCCAGCACGCCGTTGAGGCATCCCATGCGTTAATGAAAGAATCCAGACATATTTTCAGTGTGGAAAATCCTGCTGAGCCACTTATTATTGATGCAGACTCAACACGTGTTATTCAAATCATTTCCAATTTATTAACGAATGCCGTGAAGTATACCCCGGAGGGCGGCACTATTTCGTTAAAAGCATTTCAGGACGGAGAAGACGCCGTTATATGCGTAGCTGACTCGGGTATCGGAATTCCGCCGGAACAGCTATCGAACATCTTCAATATGTTTTCTCAGCTCACGCCAGCACTTGAACGCTCACAAGGCGGTTTGGGTATCGGGCTTTCCCTGGTGCGTGGATTAGTGGAGTTACACGGGGGAACGATTGTTGCGCGTAGCGAGGGCGACGGAAGAGGCAGTGAATTCACTGTTCGTTTGCCGATTGCGACCTCGTCAATGGAAACAACACAACCCTTCGAGAATAAAGTCGACGCGGTTACCAGTGCTAAACGTATTTTGGTTGTCGACGATAATATTGATGCAGCGGATAGCCTCGCGTTGCTTTTGGGAATGAGCGGTCACGTAACACGTACAGCTAACGATGGAACAACCGGGTTTACGCTCGCAGAAGAGTTTTCGCCCGATGTCATGTTGCTGGATATAGGTCTTCCCGATATCAATGGCTACGAAGTCGCGCGGCGTATTCGTGGGCAAGCATGGGGTAAAAAAATATTCCTCATCGCTGCAACGGGTTGGGGGCAAGATAAAGACAAACAATTGGCGAAGGATGCCGGTTTCGATAATCACTTGACCAAACCCATTGATTTTCAGGAATTAGATGTGGTCCTGCAAAAAATCTGAATGTTCCTGCGGGAATAATCTTCAATACCTTCTTGGAAAAAACACACTTCCAGCCCACTGTTAACAATCTCTCCCGTAACATTACTTTTTTTATGATTAGAAATGCGCCACCGCAAACATAAAAAATCCCCTTAACAAATCCAGAACAATTTTAATTAGCGAAGCGGCGGTTAGACGACTAATCTTCTTTTGGAAGATGCGCTCAGGGAAGCTTAATCAGTTGGTTCTCCTGTCACATCGATTCTGCATGATCAATGGCAGTATTTATAGAAAAGCGATTTAGGATCAACTGGCGTTTGAACAGGAGAGTAGTGCTATGGGGAATAGATGGAAATCTACAGGTGCTTATGTCAGCGCATGTCGGTTGGGGTTGGGGTTGGGCTTGGCGCAGGAAGGCCAGGCTCAGGAGGTGGCAAAATGGTACCTCAATTCCGCTGCTGGCTGGCACGTCTGATGCGGTACAGCGCTTTATTACTTCAGCGATAAAGACGCGGTATATGACCGGGTAAACAAATTGAATATAAAGATTTTTTTTAGTAACCAAAAATTGGCGCGGTGATAATAATTGGGCTACAACGATAGTAGTGTCACCTCCTGCTTCATGTTGATACAAACGCTGGTCATCGCAGCCGTGCCAGGCTAGCGAGGATTTTGCTTTGGGGCAGGGGTGATCGGTGGGAACAGCGAATTCTTAAGCAAGCTCGTTCTGGTGGATGATGGTTTATCCATGGATCACGTATATAAAGGGGAAAAGGATGAACAGCATATTCCGTTCAGTGTTACCGCCAGCCAATCAGGCTGGGATGATCATGACGGTCGCCCAAGGCGGTGTACCTCATAATGCCGGCGTCCTGCGATGCGACGCTTCTCCCGTCTTCAGTGCCTCCCATACTCCGCACCTGCACACGACCCGATCGCGATCCGGATAGCACACTCTGTGTTCAAGGCTCGACCGTAGAGGGCTCGCTGGCGTTAACAAAGCCAGTGGGATCGGAATCCAGCACTTTTCCTATAGAAGGCAGGAGCGATAGGGTCTGTGATGAAACTAATTTTCCGGCTGCATTTTGTGCTGCTTCGGTCCGGCGATGCCGTTGGCCGGTGTGTCCTCCTGGGCCTGCTGGCAGGGCCACTAGCTTGGGCAAATGCGGCGGAGCAAGGCGCAGAGCCAGCGCAGCCGGCCGGTGACACCGAGGTGGCAATGCTCAATTGCACCCCCCAGGGGTGTCTTGGCGAGGAAGGATTGCTGTTCCAGTTGCGCACGCGCAGCTATGACGTCCCCGTGACCGAGAACACGGATGTGAACTCTTCATCGGCAGTGTTGCAACCGGATCGTCGTGTGACCATTGCCATGCAGCAGCCGGGCCGAGCCGTAGCAACCGGTCGATTCGCGGTCACACTGGCCTGCGGTGCCGCCATCTGGGCAACCGAAGACCCGGTGCTGGGGCAGCCGGCATTGTCTGTGGCGGCGCCGTCGGTGGTGCCTTATGACGGTCGCCGCATCACCCGGGCCGTGGATTTTTACGTCCGGGGCAACTACCCGGCGTTTGTTGAACGCTACGAGATTGCTCTTTATCGCGCTATGGACGTCGACCTCATCGAACCACTGGCGACGGTGCCGGTGAAGGTTTCCGGCGTCGCTCGCGCGCAGTGGGATGGATCGCTGGATAAGAACGCGAGCCTGCGGGTGGGGGATGTTCTGGTGTATGTCCTGCGTGCCTACGATGGCCACGGCCGCTACGACGAAACCCTGCCACGCACGTTGCGCCTGGTGACGCCGCAGGAGGCCGAGCGCACCGGGCAATTATTGCGGATCAGTGAGCAGGACGGCACGGCCATGAG
>DATJLH010000092.1:0-18811 GCA_035490615.1 Cellvibrio sp. | reverse complement strand
CCCCTTCCCCACATCACCTTGTTAACGACTTGGAGTGAATACCATGAGATATAAAGATTGCTTCGACAAAGAACGCAGAGATTTCCTCAGGGTTGTCTCGCATGCCGGTATCTCGGCAGGACTGATCAGGGCCTCCAGCGTGTTGGCTGGTGTGATGCTGGCGCGCACCGCTGAAGCGCAATCCGGCACACCCACCAAGCACTGCCTGGTGTTCAACGGCGGTGGCTGCCATCCAAACCGGTGGTTTCCATCCGGCGGCACCCTGCCGGCCCAATCTGCCCCTTTGCAAACGCATTACAGCCGTATTGCCATGCTGCGCAATGCTTCCTTGAGCGGTGCCGGTCACGGCGTGATGTTCCACCGTTTCAACAACGGCAGCTGGGGCGAGGACAGTTTTGATGTCAACCTGGGCCGTACCATCGGTGCAAACTATCCCGTGAAATACCTCAACGTAGGTACCACAGCGGAATCAGCACTGAGCCGGGAAGGCTCCACTGGCAAGCCCATCATCACCAGTCCGCAAGCAGCCCTGGATGTGCTCTTTGCGGGCGGCAGTGGCGGCGGTAGCGGTGGCTCAACGGCACCACGCCAGTCTGTGGTGGACCTGCATTACGCGGCGGTTAACAGTTTGCGCACCAAACTCGGACAGCATGAAAAAGAGAAACTCGACAGCCACTTCACCGCAATTCGTGAAATTGAAGAAGCTATCGACACCGGCGGTGAAAACCCGGGCGGCTCATGCCCGCAGCCAAGCAACACATCGGTTACCGGTTTTGATGCGACCGCCAAGTTGCATGCAGACATCGTGACCCTGGCATTGAGCTGTAACTTGTCCGCGTCTGTGTCCATTGCCTTTGGTACCGACGCGCACACCCATTTCCTGGATGTACTGGGTCGCGAGTCGCACCAATCGCACCACAACCAGGGCAACATGCCTAATGCCTACACGGAAGACATTGTTTACATGCAGGGCTTGACCAAATACCTGTTGGATAAAATGGCGGAAAGAGGCTTGTTCAGCTCAACCATCGTCACCCAGGTATCTGACATGGGCGACGCAGACTCCCACGGCAACAGCAACGTGCCGATGTTAGTCGCGGGGGCTGGCATCAGTGGCGGTCGTGTGATCGATATCGGCGGCAAAACCCAGTCCGAGTTGTATCAAACCCTTGGCTTGAAGCTGCGTGCAGACCAAAGCCCGAATGGGGGTTCTTTCCGCAACTGGGCCAGCTCAACCATCGCTGGCCTGTAAGAAAAGCGCGGTTGAGTCGGCAAGGAAGCTGAACAACCGTTGCAACAGACACAAAAAAAAGCCCCCTCAGAAATGAAGGGGCTTTTTTTGTTTTATTGATATACCCGGATGTAATCCACGTACATGCGCTGGGTGGTGAAGTTCGCGTGATTCGGGTCGCCGGGCCAGTTGCCGCCGACAGCGACGTTGAGCAGGAACCAGAAGGGTTGGTCGTAAACCCATTGGCCGTATTGCTGCACCTGGGCGCGGGTCACACTGTAAAAGTTAACGCCATCGGCGTACCAGCGAATGCCATTTGCATCCCACTCAACCGCATAGATTTTATAAACGGAATCAATACTGGTGCCGTGGTTTAAATGCCCGGTGATGGGGGTATTACCCGAATAGCCAGGGCCATGCAAAGCACCGGAGGTGGTGTTGTTGGTGCCGACGTGTTCCATGATGTCCAGTTCGCCGTTATCCGGCCAACGAACACCATTGTTGAAGCTATCACCCATCATCCAGAACGCCGGCCAGATGCCCTGGGCGCGCGGTAATTTCATACGGGCTTCCATCCGTCCATATTGGAAAGATTTCTTGTAGCGGGTAATCATACGTGTGGAGGTGTAGCCACAATTACCGCCCCACCAGCAGGGGCCACCGGTTTCCTGACGGGCTTCAATGACCAGCACATTGCTGTTGGCTTGCGGATCAAACTGGATATAGGCGTTGCCGCCATCGGTGTAGTACTGCAGCTCATTGTTGCCCCAACCGCCACCACCGGTTTCAAAACTCCAGATATCCTCGTTGATGGTATTAAACTCATCACTCCAGGTTACGGTGGGATTAGGGTCAACCGGACCGCTGCCACCGGGGGTAACTTTTACCCAATTAAGATTCCAGCCGCCCGTCGTGGCGTACACACCAAAGCTGTGGTTGCCTGCCGGGATGTTCACATCGAGCGAGATGGTTTGCCAGGTTTGCCAGCCACCCGTCGCCGGAACAACCAGTTGACCCAAGGCAACGCTGCCGCCATTCAGGTCGAAAGAGACAACGCCGCCGGTGCCACCGCTTGCTACACGCGCCTCAATTTTATAGTTACCGGCTGTGGCGATATTCATGTTGTTGAATGACAGCCACTCGCCGGAATCAATCCAGCCTACGTTAAAACCACCGCCGGTATCGGCCGTGGCTTCAATGTCTACATCGCCGGTGCGGTGTTGGCCACCGGTATTGCCCGGGGTGTTATCACTCGCGTTCGCGTAGTCTTCAGCCTCAAAGTGATGCCCGGTGACGGGCGGCTGCGCAGGGGTAACTTCGATCCAGTTGAAGTTCCAGCCGCCGGTAGTCGCATACACACCGAGGCTGTGAGTTCCCGCCGGAAGTTGAACCTGTTTTTGCACGGTTTGCCAGGTTTGCCAGCCACCGGTTGCCGGGATATTGATCGTGCCCAGGGGCACCGCGCCGCCATTCAGGTCCACCGAGAGCGTGCCGCCCGAAGCACTGGCTACACGGACGCGGATGTTGTAGGTGCCGGCCGACGGTACCGACAAATTCGCGTAACTGAGCCATTCAGTGGCTTCGATCCAGCCAACATTATGGCCGCCGTTCGCATCCGTCACAGGCTCGATATCAACGTTGCCCGTGCGATAGGCGCCGCCGGTATTACCGGCAGTGGTATCAAAGGCATTGGTATAATCTTCGGCCTGGAATACAACCGCCGAAGCGCCGCTGGTTATACACAGCAAGCTGCCGCATGCCGCTGCGCATAACGCTTTTCTGACTTGGGATAATGTTATTTTCATTAGTTTCTCCAAAAGTTAACAGTAAACACAGAAGTGCATCGGGAGATTAATGAAATGGGTAACTGTGCGTCTGCTCATTTTCCGCTAAAACGTGACATGGCACGTTCGATTAACAGACACCGCACATTCCCACTTTAGGTCGTGAGTTGGACACGTGCGCGGGTTCACCTTATTTTGCTAAAAAAGGTATAAAACCTCGCACAAATCACTTTTTTCTACCTGCCTGTCACATTTCATGGCGCTGATTCGTCATGGCTGATGAAACGACAAAAAAACCCCAAGGGCTCTATACAAGATGGCAAAACAGGACGGATTAACACAGCGTTTTGAAGACGCTCGATACCACTTACACAGCGTGGCCTATCGCATGCTGGGCTCAAACAGTGAAGCCGAAGATGCCGTGCAGGAAGCCTGGATTCGGCTGAACCGCACTGAGTCGGACAGCATCGACAACCTCGGCGGCTGGCTCACCACTGTTGTTGCCCGCGTGTGCCTGGACATGCTCCGTGCGCGTAAAGCGAGCACTGCGGAATCCCTGGACGATATGCTGTATGACGCGGCGGATGACGGCAGCGGCGACCCCGAAAGTCATTCTCTGATCGCCGATACACTCGGCCCCGCCCTGTTGTTGGTGCTCGATACCTTAACGCCCACCGAGCGCATCGCGTTTGTATTGCATGATTTATTCGACCTGCCCTTTGATGAGATCGCGCCCATTATTGATCGCACCGAAGCCGCTGCGCGCCAACTCGCCAGCCGCGCGCGGCGGCGTGTGCGGGGTGGCACCACACCGCAAGCAAACAGCCCGCGGCAACACGCGGTAGTGGCCGCTTTTTTAGCAGCTTCCCGTGAAGGGAATTTTGATGCGCTGATCAACCTGCTGCATCCGGACATTATTCTGCGTGCCGATGACACGGCGATTAAAATCAGCAGCGCGAATAAAGCCAAAGGCGCACCGGCATTTAAACCCGAAATCACCGGTGCAAAAAATGTGGCCGATACCTTCAAAGGTCGCGCAGCGGGTGCGCAGCTTACGCTGGTAAACGGTGTTGCCGGCGCAACCTGGGGTATGAATGGAAAAACCGTGGTGGCTTTCTGCTTCACGGTAAAAGACGAAAAAATTACCGCTATTGATGTCGTGATGGACAGAAAAACCCTGGACACCTTCAGTATCAAAGCGATTGATACCCCAGTCATCCCCAACAACAACGGAGTTTAAACATGAATATCTTGCTATGGGTTCTTCAAGTCCTGCTCGCCTTGCACACCATCATGGGCGCGGTGTGGAAATTTTCTCACTCCGCCGAACAAACCATGCCCTCGCTGAAAGCCATTCCTACAGGCCTGTGGCAAACACTGGGCGGCCTGGAACTGGTGATCGCGCTGTGTTTGATACTGCCTGCGTTTTACAAACCCCTGGTCGTGCTGGTGCCTGTTGCGGCGATCTGCATTGCGATAGAAATGCTGCTCTTTTGTGGATTGCACATTGCGTCGGGCGATAACACCTACAACGCCATGGTGTATTGGCTTGTTGTTGCCGCCATTTGTGCATTTATTGCCTATGGCAGGTTGGTGTTACGGCCGCTGTAATATTGGTTATTGCCAGGATTACGCCTGCTTGCCCCGGCAGGCGATCTTACTGCGGGTTAATACGCACAGCACGGTTACCACCGCAATCCCTTCGAGTCCTGACACCAATGGAATACATAACACCAATAATGCGAAAGCCGGCAGTACAGATTTTCCGACACCATCAAGCACAAAGCGATCACGCACAAACCACAACCCCATAAAATAAAATGCCACGGGAATGGCCACCGCATAATTGCCCACTAACAAGCTGACGGCGGCGTGATCAGTCACTATATCAACCAGAACCGCAAAGCCTGCGCCGACGGCAGCACCAGCAATATAAATCACCAGATGACCATAGCCCCAGGTAAGTGCCATCGATAAATCCTGTGCGTTAAGGTGTTCCTCGCGGGAAAAATATAACCACCATAATGCAAAAACAATCACCAGTGCGGCGATGGCCGAGTGGATTAAATCAATATCAAAATGCACTGCGGCAGTATTCAACGCAATGGAACCCGCAAGCAATGTCTCGCCCAACACAATAATATTTAATAAGCCGTAACGTTCGATGATGTGGTGGCGATGCCACGGCGTTTGCGCTTTTCGCTCCGCAAAGAATGGCACCGACAATTCCAGCAATGCGCCCAATGCAAAACCCGCATAAAACAGAACCGGCGTTAAGGGTTGCAGCAACAGCAATGCAACCCAGTACACTTGTACCAGCGCAATTCCCATCGCATACCACAGCGCCGTCTGTTTGCGCGCTTCATCGTGTTTGTACGCCCTGAGCCAGAAACCCACCATGGCAATACGCATAATGACAAAGCCGAGGACGACCAGGGTCAGATCGGAAGATTTGAAAAAGTGACTCACGCCCGCGGCCAGTGTCAGGGCACCCGCGATAATGATTAGTGTGAGAATGCGGAACAACGAATCATCATTGTCGTAAGCGGAGGCAAACCAGGTGTAGTTCATCCACGCCCACCAGATCGCAAAAAAAATCGCTACGTATTTAGCAATACCGTCGATGAAATGTGCTTCGGCCACACTGTGGTGTAACCCTGCTGCCGCCGCTGCAATCGCGATAACAAAAACCAGGTCGAAGAATAATTCCAGTGGCGTCGCCGCGCGATGCGCTTCCCTGGTATCGCGTGGCGGCATGGGACGGATATGTGAAGTTTTCAGGTTGTGCATAGGCTCACTTGTTTATTGGGCGCGATGATGGTGGGTGAATATTGCTTTATGTATTGTGCAACAGTTTGTCTTGCGTTTTTGTTTCAAAATCGGCCGCGTCGTGACGTTCGTGAAGTTGTTCATGAGGCTCGCCCCAAGTGCGGTTGACCATGCGCCCACGTTGTACGGCGGGTCGTTGTGCAATGTCGCCAGCCCAACGCAGCACATGTTTGTAGGTGTGCGCTTCAAGAAATTCCGCCGCGTTGTACACATTATTATTTACCAGCTCCCCATACCATGGCCAGGCCGCGATATCGGCAATAGTGTACTCATCACCCGCGACATATCGATGCTGCGCCAGCTGGCGATCCAGCACATCCAGTTGTCGTTTGACTTCCATCGTGTAGCGATTGATGGGGTATTCATATTTTTCCGGCGCGTAGGTGTAAAAATGACCGAAGCCGCCGCCGAGCAAGGGCCCGGTACCGATTTGCCAGAACAACCAGGACAGGCATTCCGTGCGCGGCCCTATCGCCTGCGGAATCAATGCCTGAAATTTATCCGCCAGGTAAAGTAAAATCGAACCCGATTCAAACACCCGCAGGTTCGGCGTCACGCTTTGATCGACCATCGCCGGAATTTTTGAATTGGGATTGATGTTGACAAAACCACTGCTGAATTGATCGCCATCAGAAATTTGTATCAGGTGCGCATCATATTCCGCACCCTTATAACCAAGCGCAAGCAGCTCTTCCAACATAATGGTCGCCTTCATGCCATTAGGCGTCGCCAATGAATACAGTTGCAAGGGGTGCTTGCCGACCGGCAGGGCTTTTTCATGGGTGGGGCCCGCTACGGGCCGATTGATGTTGGCGAATGTGCCGCCGTTTTTTGCGTTCCATTGCCACACCTTGGGCGGCGTGTAAGTTTCATGCGTCATAAAATAGTCTCCATTGTCGAGTGCTGGACGGTCGCTATGCCAGATGGTCGTCGCCGTTTTGAATAATCACTATAAAGCAAAGCTGAGCGAGTGTAATGTGACGGTTGATTGGCTACAGCAAATCGCATTTCGCTGCACCTATATAAATCGTTCAGCCGATTATGAATCCAGCTGACGAACCCTGGATAATAGCCTGGCACAGAACGCCATCTTGAGCTTTAATTAACCCTACCTGGATGACCAATAAACAAACGGACCACCGACAAACAGAGGATTACAGTGTGAAAAATTATTTTTTAAAGACAACCATCTTGCTAGGCCTATGCGGTCTATTGAGTTGTGCAGAAGAACAGAAAGCCGCAGATAAAAACGAAGAGGCTGTTAAGAACCCGGCAACCAGCTCCATAGAAAAATTCAAAGCCTACACCCAAAAATTCTCTGAAGCCGCCGTCATTACGCAAAATCATGCAACTGGCCATATCGGTGATTTTTTCTTCACACATTGGAAAGACGGCGGCTCTGCATCCTTATCCTTGAACACCGACGGCGCCTTCAGCGTGAGCTGGGAAGGCGGTGGTTATAACTACGTGGGCGGCCCGGGGTGGCACTTTGGTGATAAAGACAGGGTCATTGGCTATCGTTTTAACGAAGACAGCGGTGCAAGCTATATCACGTTATACGGGTGGGGCTACGACAAAACCATGTCTGCCGCTGATCCCGCGCATCTGGTGGAATACTACATCTTGCAACGCTGGACCTACGACCCGAGCAAAGATGGCACCTATGGAAAAACGTTTATCAGTGACGGCGTAGAATATTCCACTTACCGCTCAATACGCGAAGAGAAACCTTCCATAAATGGCCCGTCCACTTTCTATCAATACTGGAGCAAACCCACCGAGCAGCGGCCACTGGGTGAAGACCATAAAATTATCTTTGCTGATCACGTGAAAGCCTGGGCTGATACCGGTTGGATTATTCCCGATATGAACAACTTTAATGCGAGTGATGATCCCACCTACCAGGTCATGGCCGTTGAAGTTTTCAATCCGGCGAACGACGGTACTGCCTCTGGCCGCGTCTGGGATGCAGCGCCTCGCTGAGGCCTGCGATTTTCGCCATAATCATCTCGCTCATATGCGCCAGTCAGCGGGCTCAATGCCGTGACTGGCCGATATGAGCCCAAGGATACAGAAGCGGCAGAAGCTCGCGAATCCTGTGAAACTATTTCCTGGCTCATCATCCAAACCTTATGCCTTGTGTCGTAAGGAACCCAGGAAAATGCATTCTGCCTATATCAACAGCATCGCCACCGCCGTGCCGGATTTTGATGTACATGACAAGTTCATCGACTATTGCCCGCGGCTGCTATCGGATGAACGCTCGCTCAAGATTTTTCAGCGGATGGCGGAAAGATCGCAAATCGAACACCGGTATTCATTTCTTGCCCCTCACGCTGACAACGATAAGTTGGATGTGGAAGGCTTTTATCACCATAATGCTTTTCCCGGCACACAAACGCGTATGGCATTTTACGAACGCCATGCGTTTACCCTCGCGAAGCGGGCGCTGGATCAACTTGATCTCACTGATACCACGCATCTGATCACCACCACCTGCACAGGATTTTATGCACCGGGGCTGGATCACCAGTTGATTCGCCATTACGGATTGCGCGACGGCATTGAACGCACCACGGTGGGGTTTATGGGTTGTTATGCTGCCATCAACGCACTCAAGTTGGCGCGACACATTGTCCGGTCCGAACCTCGCGCAAAAGTGATGGTATTAAATCTTGAACTTTGCACACTGCACCTAAAACCCGGCGGCACGCTTGAAGAAATTTTATCCTTCGCGATTTTTTCTGATGGTTGCGCCGCAAGTATTGTGTCGGCGCAACCGACGGGAATTGAAGTACAGGGTTTTGAGGCCGTGGTACTTCCGCAGACGGAAGACTTGATTACCTGGCGAATTGGCGACGATGGTTTCGATATGTATTTGTCAGGGCGAGTACCTGGCGCCATCGCCAGCCATCTCCCTGCGGTAATGAACACGCTGTTACATACATGCACACGCGACGACATCGAATACTGGGCAATTCATCCCGGCGGTCGCACGGTGCTGGATGCCGTAAAAACCGGTGCAAAACTTGAGGAACAGCAACTGAGCGTTTCCCGCGAGGTGTTGAGAAAATTCGGCAATATGTCGTCGGCAACCATCATGTTTGTACTGCAGGCCATGTTGGAAAAATCAAAGCGCGCCGGACAGGGGCTGGCCATGGCATTCGGCCCTGGACTAACGGTGGAAAGCATGCGCTTTGCGCTGCAGGAATAACAGTGAGCCATGCGGAATTTCAGTCAACGCAGCGATGAAACTGAATTGATGGACGACGAAAACATTTCGTTCGAGGAATTTCATGATTGTCTTATTGGCCTGGAACGGATCAACCAGTTAACCCTGGCCTACCGCCCCACGCTGCAATGGCTTAGCCCCTGGTTTAAGCGCAACGAATCGTTGTATATCCTCGACGCCGCCACGGGTGGTGGAGACATGTTGCGGCAGATCGCCCGGCGATGGCCTGCTCGTGTAATTGAGGGAAAATATAATCAGCTGGTGGGTGTGGATCTGAATCCCTGGTCAAAAAAATCCGCCGAGTTTTGGCCCAAGGTTCCCGCAATTACTTATGAGACAGCCAACATTTTTTCGTTTGAGCCGGAGCGGCCTGTCGATCTTGTTATTTCTTCGCTCTTCACCCATCACCTGACTAACGCGCAGATCGTTGAGTTTCTATGCTGGATGGATCGCCGTGCACACAAGGGCTGGTTTATCAACGACCTGCACCGCCATCCACTTCCCTACTATTTCATCAAAACCGCTACGGCATTATTCAGCCGCAACCGATTAATTCGCAACGATGCTGCCGTGTCAGTCGCCCGTGCGTTTACCCGCACGGACTGGCAACATCTGCTATACGAAGCAGGGGTTGCAGGGCGAGTAAGCATTCATTGGTTTTTTCCGTTCCGGCTGTGTGTGTCCTGCGATAAAACATTCGCCGATAACACGGCAGCAACATGATGCGCGACGAGACGATTATTATCGGCGGTGGGCCAGCGGGCGCGGCAGCGGCCATCCATTTGGCCCGACGCGGCATGCCGGTGCGCCTTCTGGAACGGCAAGCAGGTCCGCACCACAAAGTGTGCGGTGAATTTATCAGCTACGAAGCAGCGCATCATCTCAAGAATCTGGGGCTGGATTTACCCAAGTTAGGCGCACAACCGATTCGCCGCGCGCGGTTTTATAACGGCGAACAGGAATTACATTTTGCTTTGCCTTTCACTGCCTGGAGTCTGTCTCGCCGCACCCTGGATTCCGCGTTGCTTACGCGAGCGGAGCTTGCGGGCGCGAGCGTGGAACTCGGTACCGCTGTTCGACAATTGTCGCGCGCTCGCAACGGATGGGAACTAATAATTCAAAAAAATTCCGCTCCGGTAAGTCAGCGAGCAGTGCGGTCAGCAAAGACCGTCTTCCTTGCTAATGGCAAACACGAATTGCGCGATTGGCAGCGGCCACTGCCAAGAGAAACGGAAGACAACGCGCGAGTTACCGGGAGCCAATTTATCGGCCTTAAGATGCATCTTCGCCCCGGCAACCTGCATCACTGGCAGGAGGCCGTTGAGATTCACCTGTTCGATGGCGGTTACGCAGGCCTTGAGCCGATTGAAAATGGCGTCGTGAACCTGTGCTTTTTGATCCGGCAGGAGATTTATAAAACCTGCGGTGGTAACTGGCCTGAAGTCCTCCGTTGGCTCACCCACACATCATCTCACCTGCACTTACGTCTCGCCGATTTAACGCCGCTGTGGCACGAGCCCCTGGCGGTGGCCGGCATCCCTTATGGCTTTATCGCTTCACCTGCTGATGCGGTGCCAGATTTATTTCGGCTGGGTGATCAGGCCGCCGTCATTCCGTCGTTTGCTGGCGACGGCATCGCTATTGCCCTGCATACCGCAACACTCGCCGCGCAGATTCATAGCACAGGTGGCGACTCAACGGTCTATCAACGGCGAGCACGTGAAGATCTTGCGCAGCCGGTGCGGGCTGCGAGATTAATCGCCAAGCTGCTGGCTCATCGGCAGGGACGGAACACCGCCTTCACCTTCGCAAGGCTGTGGCCCACCCTGGTGCGAGAAAAATTACTAAGGGAATTAATCATGCGAACGCGGGTGGGTTTGCCCGATGGGTTGTTCGCAGAAGCCTGAGGTATCGTCACCTTCGCTTTATTGTGAGGATCTTTTCCGACACATCTACTTGCCTGCTTTACTTAAGGGCGAAGTGGCCGGGCCATGTAACACATCACCGCTGGTGCTAAAACGGGAGCCGTGGCATGGGCAATCCCACGAGCGTTCAGCCGCATTAAAATGCACGACGCACCCCATATGTGTGCATTTAGCGGAAAGCGAGTGAAGGCTTCCCTGTTCATCGCGATACACCGCCAGTTTATGAATACCTTCACGCACGATAGCACCTTCGCCGCGCCGGATGTCCTCAACGGATTTCACTTCACCGGCTCTCAACCATTCACCGTATTTCATCGCCACGTCGGCCTGTTCACTGAAAAATTCGGCGAGACCATGGGTGATTTTCCGCTTCGGACTGTAAAGCGCCTCCCACTTGTTTTCTCGCCCGCAAATCAGATCCGAGATGATCATCGCACCGATGGTGCAGTGGGTCATGCCGTTTCCGGAATCGCCGGTGATGATGTAAGTATTTTTGTCGCCCAGCGGATTGCGACCGAGATAGGCCAAGCCGTCTGCCGGCTCCATGACTTCCCCGGACCAGCGATAATCCACTGAGAGCGCCATGGGAAAACGCTCGCGCACCCACCGTTCGAGTTCGTCATAACGATGTTGCGGGTGTTTATCATGGCCGGTTTTATGATCTGCCCCACCAACGACGAGAATATCGTAATCCGGCTGCTGGTCATCTTCAGCAAGGCGGACATAATAATAAGGATCGCCGGTATCCCAGAGCAGCACACGCGGCACACTGCCCTTCGGCACACGTACCCCAATCACATAGGTCTGATAGGGTGCCTGCTTGGTGTGCGTGAGCATGGTTTCTTTATTGAAGGGTGTGTTGGTTGCCACCACGACGGCGGCAGATGAAATATTGCCGCCCTGAGTGTTAATTACATGGCCGTCGTCGTTGTGAGTTATTGCTGACGCGCGCGTACCACAAAAAATTTTCCCGCCACGTTTGACGATAGCTTTAGCGAGCCCGCTCAAATATTTCATCGGATGAAATTGGGCGAGACGCTGAAATTCGACGCAGGTGCCCGTGTCGAAACTCAATCCCGGAACACAATCCAATTTTGCCGACTCAGCGCCGGCACGCTGCGCCGCCTGAAATTCATTTTCGATTTCCTCATGCCCGTCCTTAGCCAGCGAAAACAGATAACCAGGGAGCCGCTCAAAGTGGCAATCAATCGCTTCACGCGCGACGATCGACTCCACCAGATCAATGGCTGCTTTGTAGCTACTGGAAATTTGCGCCGCCTGCTCGGTACCAAATGAATCCTCAAGGCTGGCATACCACTCGTCAGGCGGGAAAAAGTGCGCCGTGGTGCGGCCTGTTTCGCCCGCACCAATTCCGATTGCATCGATCACGACAACGCTTTTTCCGGCACACGCTAAAAGATAAGCCGTGGTAAGTCCGCCGATGCCAGCACCGATGACACAAACATCAGCCGTCGTATCGCTCGTTAGCGCAGGAAATTGTGGCGCCGATTCGGTGGCCAGCCAGAGGGAACGGGACATGCCATTGGTATCCGGCTGCATAGCTTTCTCCTGTCATTGCGCGATAAAGTCGTGTCGCAACAATGTAACGAGAGGCCATATCCCTTATCGGTCTGCTGCCGAACATTACGTATCCGGCAGCAGAGCTTACTTAAGATTTGATAAAGCCTTTAACATCGAGCCAATGCATAAACGCATCAAACCATTTATTGCTGGTGCGATCAGGATTGCCCAAACCAAATCCATGCCCGCCGTTTTGATACAGGTGAAATTCCACCGGAATCTTGGCGTCGTACCAGGATTTTATAAGGCCAAATTCACCGTGAAACAGGAAATCATCGACCGCGATAGCCGCAAACATCGGGGGCGCATCTTTAGGAACCTCAACTGCATTCATACCACCGTAAATCGGCGCGATAAATGCCAGGTCTACTTTTTTGGATTGCAAGGTGGTTGCCATGGTTAATCCTGCTCCCGCCGAGAATCCCATCATGCCGATTTTTTTCATATCGACATTCCATTCATCCGCGCGACTTTTTATCAACGCATAAGCAGCTTCTACATCCGCGAGCTGATTGCTCAGGTCGCCGTGCATTCTTCTGCGTGGTTGATCCGTTTTACTATCGCTCGAATTTTTTTCGGCTTCTGCAAAACGCTGATTCATTTGTTTTTCAAAATCTTCCAGCGTTGCAGCGGTCGGCTGAAGTCGATATTTCAGTACGAATGCATTGATGCCGCGCGCGGCGAGCGCCTCTGCAACTTCCCAGCCTTCGTTACCCATGGAGAGCCACATGAATCCGCCACCCGGCGCAACGATAACGCTGGTGCCGTTGGCTTTTTTGGGATCAGCGAGAAATGGCGTGAGTGTGGCCTTGGAAATATTTCTCGCCATGGGATCGCCCCACTGACGGAACCAGGATTCTTCTGCCGGTTGCCCGTCTACCCCACCGGTATTCAGCGGGATCGCCCCGGGCTCTTTGGGCGCATCGATGGGATACATTTTTCCATCCTGGGCAAAAGCCACCAGGCTACCCAGCAACATGAAACCCAGGGTCAGGAATTTTAAAGCGCTGATCAATTGCCGTTGCATACATTTTTCTCCTAAAAATTATTAATTTTGTTATTAACATCGTTCCATTTATCGATGGATATAAACTGCGGAAAAAATTAATTCGCAGAAATAAGCCACGCAAAAATAATCACGACATGCGCAAGCCAAGCGGTGAGGAAACATTCGTCAGCTTTTTATTTTTAAAAATAAAAAACATTCTATTGATGAAATGCATCATCTTGCCGAGGCGGTGCCAGCGAAAATGTATATTATATGACAACTGTAAAGCAAGGCGATTGAATTGCGCGCGGTGTAAAGAAAGATAAACAGCTTTTTGTGTACTGCGCGAAACGATGCAACTCGCCTGCACCATGCCGTTGATGCAGGCGAAAATTTTTTATCCGGCGTGTGGCACGCGTGCAATCACTTTGAGCTCAACATCAAAACCGGCCAGCCAGTTAACACCAATGGCAGTCCAGTTCGGATAGGGTACTTCGCCGATATTTTTTTCTCTCACCGCCATAAAGGTTTCGAACTGCGTTGCGGGATCGGTATGGAAGCTGGTGACATCCACAACATCCGCAAATGTGCAGCCTGCTGCTTTCAATACATTTTCCAGATTGTCGAAAGCCAGTTGCACCTGACGTTCATATTCCGGCTCCGGTGTGCCATCCGCCCGGCTTCCGACCTGGCCGGAAACAAAAAGCAGGTCACCGGATTGTATAGCGGCGGAGTATTTGTGCTGTTCATAGAGCGCATGGCGTTCAGCAGGAAATATTGCTTTGCGTTGGTTCATCATTAAATTCCTCTGGAGTGAGACTGGCCTGCC
This sequence comes from Cellvibrio sp., assembly GCA_035490615.1. Classification (GTDB taxonomy): domain Bacteria; phylum Pseudomonadota; class Gammaproteobacteria; order Pseudomonadales; family Cellvibrionaceae; genus Cellvibrio. The sequence continues at coordinate 4,412 of DATJLH010000092.1, read as the reverse complement.
AGTCGTGGGGTACGCGATAGTTGAGATGTTCAGCCGGCCGGACTAACATACGCAGCGTATGTAAAAATACTAAACACATACGCGCCGTATGTAAATCAAAACATGCATTTATTTCCGAGAAGTTTTTATGAAACGATCCGAGAAGGTTGAGGAGACTCGCCGCAAGCTTATCCAGGCCGCGCGCAAGGCCTTTGCAGAAAAGGGTTATGCCGCAGCGTCGATGGATGACATTACCGCGTCGGTGGGTCTCACGCGCGGCGCGCTCTATCACACCTTCGGCGATAAAAAAGGATTGCTGATGGCGGTGGTGGATCAGATCGATACCGAAATGGCGTCCCATGCCCATAACCTGGCGGGCGAGGCAGGCAGCCTGTGGGATGGTCTGGTAGCGGAAGGCGTAGCCTATATCGAGATGGCGCTGAACCCCGAAGTGCAACGCATCGTGTTGCTGGATGGCCCGGCGGTGCTGGGCGATCCTTCACAATGGCCAAGCCAGAATAACTGCCTGCAGATGACCATCCACACCATCGAAAAGCTGATTGAAGAAGGCACCATCAAGCCCGTAAACGCCGAAGCGGCCGCGCGGTTGCTCAATGGCGCGGCCTTGAACGCAGCCTTATGGATCGCCGCCAGTGATGACCCCGAGCGGGTTGTCGACAACGCAATTGAAGCGTTCAAGTGGATGGTGGATGGGTTGCGCATCAGCCGGTGATCCGGCCTCTGGCGATCACGCTCCCGTGGATTGCATCACCATAAACGCCCCTGCGGCTATCGCAACACCCCCGGTAGCGCGGGCGATACGCTCGCCCGCTGGCGCCAGTCGCTCAGCACTGATGGCGGCAGCCACAATTACCATAGCACCGGGATTCATCACACCAACCGCCAGCAGAACCGCCGTCTGGCTCGCGCAACAATAACAACAGCGCAGCCCCAGGCGCAGGCCATGCCGCCAGGCAGTAATGCCGTCGGGCCGCAGATGACAGCCGTGGTCGAGCGAGTGACGGCAGCAGTTCAGGTGGTGCATTTTCCACGGCGTAAACTGCATCGCCCCGGCAATTAAGACCACAACACCGGCAAGCATCGGCACCTCACCGGCCAGAGCGGGGACGTGCATCGCGAGCGAGGCGAACAACACCCCCAAGGGAAAGATGGCCATGCCGAGCAGCGTCCACACCGCAAAATAACCAACAGCTACACCTGCGGTGAGCCAATCAAGATGTGCAGTATTGATGCCGACAACAGCCTGCCGATAGCGCCGCAACATCGGCAGCAACGGTGGCAGCATCATCGCCACCATCATGACCACCCACATGCCAAGGAATGCCATAGCGGCGGCAAGCCAGGTTTGTCCCGGCATTCGCATCCAGGTCATCGACATTGTCCAGCCGCCGGGCATCGCCATGCCTTCCATGGCCGACATGCTTGCACACCAGATAACCGTGACGGCTGCGCTCGCGATAAATACCACCGCTGTGATGATAAAAAACCGGCGATCTTGCGCCCCGGGCAGCGAGCGTTCCTTTCTCGCCGTGCCAGCCATATCTACCGGATTCACTGGTTGTACTCGTCGTGACGGCGCCACCAGATGCCAGTTTCATTGCGCCCTTTCGGCGCCCGGTCGAGCCACGGATACATGCCCCAGATACCGTCCACACCGCGCGCATAGGTGGAATAGGTGTGATAGACGACCCCGTCCTCCAGCACAAACGCGCTCATGCCCGGTCGATCACGTGAGTAGGTCGGTGCGTCCGTCCCGCAGGTCGCGGCGAGTTGGTGCACCGGCTCCGGTGCCGGCATGATGTCCATCGCGTGGCCGTTGCGCGCGTAGTTGTAGTCGATACCGCCCTCGCGTTGTTGTTGCTCGGTGAATCCGACGTTGAAGTCAAAATTGAAGTCGCCGCCAAATGAGGATGCCCAGGGAAACGACCAACCCATCCGTTGCTTGTAAGCCTGCAACGTCACCAGCGGTGCACGGGATACCGCCATCAAGGTAATGTCATGATTGGCCAGATGGACGGTAAAACCGTTGAAACCGTCTGCCACCGCTGAACAGGATGGACAGCCAGCGGTGTAATCCGGGCCAAACATAAAGTGATAGACAAGCAACTGCGAGCGTCCCTGAAAAAGCTCAGCGAGGGACGCTTTGCCATCATCCGTTTCAAAAATGTAATCCTTATCGACCCGCACCCAGGGCAGGGCCTGCCGCTGTTGCGCCAGCTCGTCGCTGCGACGGGTCAAGGCTTTCTCGGCATTGAGCAATTCAAGACGAGCGGCCAGCCATTCTTCGCGTGTTCCAATTACATGTGTTGTCATTGCGGTCACCTTACTGTTGATTTGTGGTTGTGATGATTTGTTGAACGTCGTGAGCTAGATTAACGGCGGATAAAAAAACGCAGGAGTAACAAGTGTGGCGGGATTGCGATGGATTCATTGATTACCGGTGCGGCGCTCGCATTGGCGAGGGGCGATCCCTTGGGTGCTCTTAACCGGGTGGCGCTGCGTGACGATGCTCCGGCCATGGCGTTGCGCGGCATCGCCATGGCGCAGCTCGGTGACCTCGAACGGGCGAAGCTGCTGTTGCGCAACGCAGCCCGAGCCTTCGGCTCAAAACAACCTGTGGCCCGCGCACGGTGTGTGGTTGCCGAAGCGGAAATTGCCCTGGTAACGCGCGATCTCGCGTGGTCGGGTGAACGGTTGAATGCCGCGCGGCAGGTACTCGATACTCACGACGACCGGACCAATGCCGCCTATGCCCGCCATCTCGAAGTACGGCTTCTGCTCCTGTTCGGGCGTATTGATGAAGCGGAGCAAGCGCTCGATGAGCTCGACGCCACACACTTCCCGCCCGCCTTTCGCACGCTGCATGAGTTAACCCTCGCCGGCATTGCGCTACGTCGCCTCCACACCCAGGCAGCGCGCTCGGCACTCAACACGGCCGCCGAAGCTGCACGGCAGGCAGGTATTCCCGCGCTGATGGCGGAGGTAGAAAAGGTATTCCAGGTGTTACAAACTCCCGCCGCGCGGCTGGTCGGCCACGACGACGAACGCTTGCTGTTGCTGGAAGAGGTTGAAGCCTTACTGGCGTCGAAGGCGCTGATTGTGGATGCGTGTCGCTATGAATTACGCAGTGAGGGCCTTGTGGTATCACTCGCAAAACGTCCCATTTTGTTCACCCTCGCCCGCGCATTAGGGGAGGCCTGGCCGCACGACATACCGAGAGACAAATTGATCGCCCGCGCCTTTCGCTTGAAGCTGGCCGACGAATCGCACCGCGCTCGTCTGCGCGTGGAAATCGGCAGGCTCCGCGCCGCATTGCGCCCCATTGCCGAGATCAACGCAACGCCGCAAGGGTTTATGCTGGTGCCACACCGCGCGCAGGAACTTGTGGTGCTGGCACGGCCTATCGAAGAAAAACACGGCGCGGTACTCGCCCTCCTCGCCGATGGCGAAGCCTGGTCCAGTTCCGCCCTTGCACTGGTGCTGGCCACCAGCCAGCGCACCGTCCAGCGCGCGCTTGACGCCCTGGCAGCAGCCGGCAAGGTGCAATCCTTCGGCCGCGGCCAGGCGTGCCGCTGGGTCACATCACCCATGCCCGCCTTCACGACAACCTTGTTACTCCCCGGCCCATTGCCGAGTCACTAAACTGATTGTCTGTTATTCAACAATGAGGACATCACATGAAACGCACAGCGGCCGAGATTATTTGCGAGTACGGACCCTTCCCCGGCATCGATGAAGTTGCCGGTGTCAGCTATGACGGCAGTAAAACCTGGTTTGCATCGGGCGACAAACTGAATGCGCTGGACCCGGACAGCGGAAAGATCCTGCGTTCAATTGATGTGGCGGCACATGCAGGAACCGCGTTTGACGGGCAGCATCTTTTTCAAATCGCCGAAGATCGTATCCAGAAAATCGACCCGGATACCGGCGATGTACTGTCGACAATCCCCACACCCGACGGCGGCGCATCCGGCCTCGCCTGGGCCGAGGGTGCGCTCTGGGTCGGCCAACACCGCAACCGCAAGATCCATCAGATCGATCCATCAACCGGTAAGATTTTGAGTTCTATTGAATCCAACCGTTTTGTCACCGGTGTGACCTGGGTGGACGGCGAGTTGTGGCATGCCACCTGGGAGGGCGACGAAAGTGAACTGAGGCAAGTAGACCCGCACACCGGAGAGGTTCGCAAACGGCTGGAGATGCCGGCGGGAATCAACGTTTCAGGGCTTGAGTCTGACGGGGGAGACCGCTTCTTTTGCGGGGGCGGTGGCAGCGGAAAAATCCGATCCGTGCGCCGGCCAGGCGCTACTGCAAAATAATAAGTTGTGCGGCTAACACGACCTACACCGTTGTTGAAGTTTTTTCGAACTTAACTTTTTTTGGGGTTTCTTTAGTCAACCTGTGTTGATTAA
>DATJLH010000091.1:0-7563 GCA_035490615.1 Cellvibrio sp. | reverse complement strand
CACTTCTGAGATAGACGATGCATAGAAAATTATTGACCGCAGTAAGCTTATTATTTCTGCTGGCCGGCTGCGAAAAGTCCACACCGCCCATTGAACCGTCGACTGCATTGACCGAAACGAACGAAGCCGCCCATTATCATGATGACCATGACCATGACCATGACCATGACCATGACCATGACTATCGCGACGCGGGGATGCATCAGCACGGCACGGCGGAGATGACCCTGGTGTTGGAAGAAAAACTGCTGAGCATCAGCCTGAGTTTGCCAGCCATGGACGTGCTGGGTTTTGAACGCGCGGCACAAACAGAGCAGGAACAACAGCAACTCGGCCAGGCTGTGGCTGATTTGCGGGATGCGCGAAACATGCTGGCGTTAACGCCGGCAGCGCACTGTGAGTTAGGTGACGCAGAAGTGCAATCCGGTTTGCTTAACGCTGGACAGGCAGTGAAAAATCACGCGGATTTTCTGGTGTTCTATGAATTTACTTGCCAGGCACCGGAGCAACTGTCTTCCGCCGACACGTCGGTATTCAAGCACTACCCCAGTCTTTCCACGCTGCGATTAACCTGGATTATCAATGCGCAACAAGGGCTGGAAATCCTGTCGCCGGACAAGCCTGCATTTCATTTTTAAAATCCCATGCGTTACCATGCATCGCCTTTTCAGTTTGCGGGTGATCTATGCGTAACGCGATTCCAACCAACATCATCACCGGATTCCTCGGCGTGGGGAAAACCACCGCCATCACCCACCTGTTGCGCCACAAACCGGCGGACCAGACCTGGTCTGTACTGGTGAATGAATTCGGCGAAATCGGTATCGACGGCGCCATGCTTAAGAGTGTCAACGCCCACGTGCGCGAAGTACCGGGTGGTTGCATTTGCTGTGTAGCCGGCTTACCGATGAAGATCGCGCTCAACATGATGATCGCCACCACCAAACCCGATCGCATCCTGATAGAACCTACTGGCCTCGGTCACCCGGAAGAAATCATCAACACCCTGACAGGCGAATACTACGACACCGTGCTCGACTTGCGCGCAACCCTGACCCTCGTCGATCCACGCAAGCTCACCGACGAACGCTACACCACCAACGCTAATTTCCAGGATCAACTGGCTGTCGCCGACGTCATCGTAGCCAACAAAACGGATTGCTGCGATGCGCAAGACCGCGAAAATTTTAATCAATTACTACACTCCTTTGAAACGCCAAAACAACTCAGTGCCTGGGTAGAACAAGGCGCTATCGAGCCCGAATGGCTGGACCTGCCACGCATTCCGCGCCCGTTAAAAAATCCACAGGCACACCGCAAAAACGCCCTTAGCCCGCAACGCGAATTCTACAATTCTGCTATTCAACTACCGCAGGATAAAGATTTTATTCGCCGCGAAAACCAGGGGCAGGGCTACTATAGCTGCGGCTGGCTGTTCCGTCCGGATTGGCAATTTAATTTCAATTTATTATTTTTGTTGATGACCGGTTTGTCGGTGGTCCGCGCAAAAGCGGTGATGAACACGGAGCAGGGTGTGTATGTATTTAATTCTGAGAATGGTGTGTTAAGTGTTAATCAGTTGGATCAATCGTTGGCGGGGGATATTCTCGATAGTCGTATTGAATTGATTGATGATCACGTGATTAATGCGGAAGAATTTGAGGCGCAGTTGTTGGCGGTAAAACTATAAGTTAGTGACTCTTTGAGAAGGCATTTGCGGGTTATGGACTCCGGTGTTTCCTCTGAGACACGCCGTGAACCCGTCCCTGGGGGCTCATCACCAGCATCCATGCTGGTGACGGCCTCAGAACAAATACCGGACCCCAACGACGAACGTACTACGAAGTCAAATGCTCCCCGTCTTGTTACTCCTCCGTATATTCCACCATCGAATCCACTTTCATACTGTAAGCCGCCAACCCCAACTCATGCTCATGAGTTTCAACCTTCACCGTGCCACTTAACCAATACGGCGTATACAAATCCTCCAGCGTAAACCCCTGCGGATACTCAACATAAATCAACTGATTCGGTGGCGGTGGCGGAACGTGAATGCAGGCACCGAAATAAGGAACCAAAAAGAACGACGTAATCACCTGATTGTCGTCATACTCCAGCGGCACGATATAACCCGCCAAGCGAATGTTGGTATTGTTAAATTCCGGCCGCACCCTGGTAGAGGTCAGCGCATCCTGCCAGGTGCGGCCGCCGGATGGCTTGGCCATAGCCTGCTCTATTGCACTGGTTACCTGATTCTCAAAACTACTGGTGGCCGTTGGTGGCGAATTGTTGGTCGTGGGCTGATCCATCGCCAACTCCTCATCGCTCAGCGACGTGTGATCGACCTGCGGCATGTTCATCAACAGCTTCAGGTCCTCTTCCGGCATCAGGTCGGTCCATTCAATGGTGCGCGGCGTCCTGGTGTCGGCGGGGCTTGTTTGTGCAAGGCTAAAACCGCTGCACAAGGTAATTAACAGAACGACTAAACAAACGGGATGTCTGGGCATAGGGTGATTAACCAACGGTGAAGCAACAGGTTTAGGAATGTGGGTTATGATACGGCAAGTCTTCGACCTTCTGTCTATAAAAAATTCCGGCGAATCAGATTTTTGTGATGATGATAAATAACGAAACCGCCATCTCCCTGCGCGACCTCAGCTTCCGCTGGTCGCCGGCCGAACCACCCGTGTTGCAGATTCCGCTGCTCGATATCGTACGCGGCGAGCGCTTGTTCCTTTACGGCCCGTCCGGATCGGGCAAGACGACCTTGCTGAATTTGCTGGCCGGCGTTATCAAGCCACAGGGCGGGGAGTTGCGTCTATTGGGGCAGGCATTGAACAGGTTTTCGCAGCGCCAGCGCGACGCTTTTCGTGCGCGCCATATCGGTGTCATCTTTCAGCAGTTTAATCTGATTCCTTATCTCAACGTGCTGGACAATGTGCTGCTCAGCGCGCAATTTGCAAGATTACCTTTAGCGGAATCCCGTCAGCGCGCAGAACATTTACTGGATGCCTTGGGCTTATCGATTACCCTGCTTGATCAACCTGCGCGACAGCTCAGTGTGGGCCAGCAACAACGCGTCGCCGTGGCGCGCGCCCTGGTGACCCGCCCGGAAATTTTGATTGCCGATGAGCCGACCTCTGCGCTGGACAGCGACAGCCGTGCTGCGTTTATGCAGGTATTGCTGGACACCGCCGCCGAGATCAATTGCACCATTGTATTTGTCAGTCACGACCGCAGCCTTCAACCTTTTTTTTCGCGTGTGCTGGATATTCGTGAACTGGGTAACACATCGCACGTGGAGGCATCATGCTGATTAAACTGGCGCGCCTCAGCCTGTGGAATCGTCGCGCAACCGCGTCCCTGACCCTGGCTTCATTAATCATCAGTGTGGCCCTGGTGTTGGGCATCGATCACCTGCGCGTGCAAGCGAAAAAAAGTTTCAGCCAAACCTTATCCGGTACCGATCTGATTGTGGGCGCGCGTTCGGGGCAACTTAATTTATTGTTGTACTCGGTGTTTCGTATCGGTAACGCTACCAACAACATTACCTGGCAAAGTTTTCAGGAGTTGAGCCGCCACAGTGCGGTTGAGTGGACGGTGCCCTTATCGCTGGGTGATTCTCATCGCGGTTATCGCGTGCTGGGAACGACAGCCGCTTACTTCGAACATTATCGTTACGGCCAACAGCGGCCCTTGGTATTTGCCGAAGGAAAACCTTTTGCCGGTGTCTACGACGCGGTGCTTGGTGCGGAAGTCGCGCGTAAATTGCATTATCAATTGGGCGATGAGCTGGTGCTGGCTCACGGCAGTGGTGCGGTGAATTTGCATCACCACGATGATAAACCCTTCCGTGTGACTGGCATTTTGCAGCCGACCGGAACGCCGGTGGATCGCACCGTACATATCAGCCTGGCCGGTATTGAAGCGATTCATCTCGACTGGCAACAGGGCATGCCAATCCCCGGGCAAACTGTTTCCGCCGATGCTGCCTTGCAACAGGACCTCACGCCAAAAAATATCACGGCGATTCTGGTGGGATTAAAATCCCGCGCTGCAACTTTCACGGTACAGCGTCAGGTCAACCAATATCCGCAAGAACCCTTATTAGCGATTCTGCCCGGCGTTGCGCTTACCGAACTCTGGCAAATGCTCAGCGTGGTGGAAAATGTGTTGTACCTGATTTCCGTTATGGTATTGCTGGCGGTATTGATCGGCATGATGACCAGCTTGTTAGCGTCGATGAATGAACGACAACGGGAGATTGCTATCCTGCGCGCGGTGGGTGCCGGAGCGGGTTATTTATTTTTACTGATCGAGCTGGAAGTGCTGCTGTTGATTGTGCTTGCCTTGGTCGGTGGTGTTTTATTATTGACCGGCAGCTTATGGATTGCGCAACCCGTGTTGGCGGAACAGTTTGGTTTGTTTATTGATATTAACCCTTTGCAACCGCAGACATTTTACCTGCTGGGCGGTATCCTCGGGCTGGCGGCGTTGATGGGGTTGATTCCAGCGTTCAGTGCTTATCGTCGCGCATTAAGTGATGGCCTGGCGCAGCGCTTGTAACGCTCAAAAACCTTAACTGATAGCCGGCGGGAAAATAATTTCAAACTCCACGCCGCTGTTGTCCGCGCGATTGCGTGCACTGACGCGCGCATGATGCACTTCGACAATCAGGCGCACGATATGCAAGCCCAGGCCCAGGTGGATCTTCGTATCGGTTTTGTCTTTCATATCCCGCAGTGAAACCAGCGAGTCGAATAACTGGCTCTGCATCTTTTGCGGTAACAAGGGGCCGTCATTACTCACGATCAAAACAACCTGTTCCTTATGTTTGCGCAGTGAAAAAATAATCTTCCCTTCCGGCGGACAAAAATCACAGGCATTGTCGAATAGCTTGTCGATCATCTGCACAATCAAATCGGCGGAGCCATGAATAACAAAGGATTCATTGGCAGGAATATCCGACACGACGTGTTGCTGCGCGATATCCTGATAGGCGAGGGTCAGTTCGTGAATCACTTTATCCAGGGGAACCGGTTCCATCTCGGTAGTACGAATGCTTTCTTCCACGCGGCTGGCAGAGCTGATCGCGTTGAGAATGGCGGACAGGCGTTGTGAACCTTCCTGCGCACGCGTCGCAAACACTTTGGCTTGCGCATCCAGTTTTTCATTGTCGAGATTGTCGAGGGAGCTGCGCACTACCGCGAGCGGCGTGCGTAATTCGTGGGACAGCTTATTTGACAGCGTGCGCAAATAATCCGTGTATTCCTGCAAGCGTGTCAGCAACTGGGCGTAGCTGCGATTCAGATCACCGATCTCGTCCTGTGCCTTGGATACCGGAAACTGGTTTTCCAGTTTTCCGTCTTCACGCATGGCGGTGTCGGCCGCTTCGCTCAGGCGCCGAATGCGCAGCGACAACCAGGTGGCGTAGGTTAACAAACCTGCACCGGCAAACAGCGTGGCCAGAAGCGTATAAAACATCAATCGCTGGAAAGCGTTGTTGGTGAGCGACAGAATGCTGGCACTGGTTTGTTCAACCACCACGGTACCGATGATGCGTGTCTGACGCACGATCGGCACAACAGCGCGGCCCAGATTGTGTACGCCATATTGATACCAGCTACGTGCGTTGTCGCCGTTAAGTGCCTGCTGAATTTCCGCTGCGTCAAGGCGGCCGGTAAATTGCGGTGTATCCAGTGGTGGTAAATCGGTGCGGGTAAATAAATTGCGCATCAGCCAGGCCAGCAAGCCATTTTCCTCGACGGGCAATTTACTCGGTGATTGCAAACGACCCGCCTCGGCAATCAGCCATTGATTGCGTCCGGTAATACGTAACCGCAAATCCTGCCCGGCGAACACATTCAACGCATCCGCGAGCACGGCATTTTGTTTTACCAAGGGTTTGGGGTTATCCGTGCGCTTTATTGAGCCCAGCCAGTCGCCGGTGGTTGCCGCATCACTGGCTGCGCTGTGATTAACCGCCGCCACACTTAAATAGCCGTGGGTCATGGTGAGCGGCAATTGCAGTTCCAGTTGATAACCCTGCGCGCGCTCCTGCCATACGCCCTTGATGCGATGTTCGCGCACATAGCGCGTCATGCGTTCACCGTATTCGTTGTAGTCGAGCGTTGCCGCGTGCGCGTTGACCATGCCCGGTGCGCTGGTGTTGATTAAAAAATCCTGTGCATTTCCCTCAGGGTCGTGCATGCGCAACACAAGGTGATCGCTTTGGGTCGGCGCTTCAAAGCCGGGGTTGTAATACAGGATATCTGCATCATCGACACGGGCAAACAGGTACAAATCCTTGTCGTGGCTGGCGGCTTGCAGATGGAATGAAACGGCAGGATTTTCCCAGGCTAATCCGTCGAATTCGCGATGGCGCCATTCATCGTCATAACCGTCGAGGATGGCCGGTGCGGGAAACGGATGCGCATAGACTTGATCGGTGGCATAAACCTGGGCGGCGGGTTGCTGCAATTCTTCCAGCAGCGCCGGTTCATTGCTGATGCGATTGGCCACCGCTTGCGCGCTGGCCAGCAAGGCAATGCTTTGGCCCTGGCGCAATGCATCTTCCATCTCGCGAATATATTGGCAACCGGCCCAAGGCAAACTCAGGCCGAGCAAACTCACCAGCAACAATTGTCGACGCAAACGCATGGTTATTGTTCGTCCCAGCGGTAGCCCATGCCGTAAGCGGTTTTTACTGCATCAAATTGTTCATCGAGGCGCAGGAATTTTTTACGGATGCGTTTGATGTGCGAGGTAATGGTGTTGTCATCAAGCACGACGTTGGCCGCGTCCATCAATTGCTGGCGGTTTTTTACGTGGCCGGGATGTTTGCTGAGCGCGTGGACGATCCATAATTCCGTCACCGTCAGGTCTACCGGTTGTTCATCCCAGTGCGCGCTCATACGATCCATGTTCAACAACAATTTGCCGCGTTGCAGAATTTCTTCACTGGGCTGCGCGTCGGGTTTACGCAGGACATCCACGCGCCGAAACAAGGCCACGATGCGCGCGAGCATATGGGGCTGGCTGATATCTTTGGTGAGGTAATCATCGGCACCCAGACGCAAACCCGATACCACATCAAATTCACTGTCGCGCGCGGTTAAAAAAATAATCGGCAAGGCTGGCGCCTTGCTGCGCAGGTCGCGGCACAGTTCAAACCCGCCTTCAATGTCATCTCCCAAACCCACATCAATGATCGCCAGATCCGGCAGGCTTTTATTAAACGCGGCCAATGCGTCAGGGCGGTTGTGGTAGAGACTCACGCTGTACCCCTGGCGGGTGAGCGCATCGCGGTAGTTATGGGCGAGGGCGATTTCGTCTTCAACGATGGCGATGTGGCGGGCCATGGGTGTCCTTTGCGGTTGATAGGGTGGTGTCGGATTACGCCGCTGTGCGGCTAATACGACTTACGAGTACGGAGATTTTAATGGAGAAAAATGGCTGCGAAAGGTTTTGCCACAATTCGCCATAATTGATCACCGCTTTTGCGTTTTTGTGCCCCGGCAACGCCGGATTGCGCTGGTTTACTGACCCTGTCGAAACGCCGTT
>DATJLH010000090.1:0-17907 GCA_035490615.1 Cellvibrio sp. | reverse complement strand
TTGTGATTATCGGCATCACCTTAACCCTGGCCATACTGCTCCCCGTGATGGGTATTTCACTGGCGGCGCTGCTGCTACTTGAGTTTTTCGTATTACGGCGTTTCAATGGATTGGGTCAATGGCTGGGTTTGCAGGTGAATGATGGAGAGACATCGGTGGATTAAGCTTATGCAGGCGCTGGGGCTTGCAGATAATCTTGATACTTTTAATACACTGGTCGCGGCTTATGCTGAAAAGTCGCGCCATTATCACACCGGCGCGCACATCAATGCGTGCCTGATTCATTTTGATACCGCATTGCATCTCGCACAGCAACCTTCTGCGGTTGAGCTGGCGCTCTGGTTTCACGACGCCGTATATAAGCCCCGCTCTTCAACCAATGAAGCAGATAGCGCAAACTGGTGCAAAGAATTTCTACGACAGAATCAGGCGCCGGAAGAGGTTGTTCATAAAGTACATCGCCTGATTATGGCTACCTGCCATAACGCATTGACAACTGACAGCGACGAGCAGTTAGTGGTCGATATAGATCTGGCAATTCTCGGCGCTCCGAAAGATATTTACCAGGCGTTCGAACTCAATGTACGAAAAGAGTACCGCTGGGTTCCAGGGTTTATTTTCCGTGCCAAGCGCAAGCAAATTCTGCAACAGTTTTTACAGCGCAAACGGATTTATCACCACTCATTCTTTTATGACAGACTGGAAATTCAGGCGCGATATAATCTGGACGCTGCTATTGCACACTTTTGAAAATGGCGCTGGTGATTAATATCGCGTCGGATTACGCTGCGCTAATCCGACCTACTGGTTAGTTTGAGATTGTTTTTTTGGATACCAATAAGATGATGATGAATTTTGGTGATATCGCCCATGCCATCCAGCTTGCGCTGGCTCCGGTATTTTTATTGACGGGTATTGCCGGCTTGCTGAATGTCATGGCCGGTCGGCTTGCGCGGATTATTGATCGGGGGCGGAACCTGACGGAGCAGGAGCTTCCACCGCATTTGAATAATCCGGAGTTGCTCAACAAGGAACTTGGCCGCCTCGAACGCCGGCGTCACTATGCCAGCTCTGCCATTACGGCATGCACCTGTTCAGCGTTGTTAGTGTGCATGGTGGTAGCGGTGATTTTCTTGCAGGTGTTGTTGCAAGTGGAATTCAGATGGGTCATTAGTGCATTGTTTACAGCATCCACACTGACATTGATTGTGGGGCTTGGTTACTTTTTGCGGGAAGTGCATCTGGCAACGCGTACAGTTCGAATCCAGCTGATAACGTACACAAAATAGCAGACAAGAGTGCAGCTACCGCTTACTTTGCTAAACCGATTTGCGCCGTGCTTAAAAAGTTGACGTAAGCGAGAGTAAAGAGGCCGTTGCATAGAGCCACCGGCAATGCTCACCTACTGAGATAGATCTGTGCTATGCATACCCAATATTGGAGATGCGTCCCCCTGATATGACATTTTAGACTGTATGTACTGCGACTTCGCTGAAATCGCGTGGCTATCTGTTTCAATGTCAATTCATGGGGTTACATAATGCGAACATCCTTTTCTGTTTCTTTGATAGGTAACAAGTGGTACCGTTTGGGTGCACTTGTTCTGGTCATGACGGTATCAGCCTGTGGCGGCGGTGGAGGCGGCGGGTCGTCTACGCCAACACCAACACCCACGCCCACGTCTTCTTCCTCTTCATCGTTAAGCTCCAGCTCATCGGTTTCATCTTCGTCTTCTTCCTCGTCAGCGGCCAGCTTCGCGGCGGTAGAGCTCGATTCGCCCGATGCCTTATCCCAAGCCATTCACTTCGATGGCGGCTACAGCGTTACCGCCGACATCCCGGCACCAGCGGATGCCAGCGGCGGTAGTATCAGCGTGACCTCGGAAGTTGCCATTACTGCCGGTGGCAGTACACAATTTGATCTGGCGGCGGAAGGTGTTCCGGAAGGTATGCACGTTCATGCTTATCTGATTCAGATCGAAGGCTCGGAAACGTCCTTCGTTATTCCGGTAAATGCAGACGGCCAACCTTATTCATCAGCAGAGGTGTCAGCGGCCGCGAGTGAAAAAATTGAACGTCTGGCAATGAACAAATCCACGACTGTGGCCAACGGACGTACCCAGCTTAGCTGCAATGGTTATCCGAATCTGCGCTTTACAGCAGGCGCTGCCACAGAAACACCAACATATGAAGCCCCAGCTAAAGTGTTTGCTTATCTTCAGGCAGATGTTCCGCCCTTTCAGCCACCGACCATTCTGATTCCCAGCATGAGCAGGCAACGAGAACACTGGACTGCGCCGGCGACCGTCAATATGAAGGCCGTGCAGGTTGGTAACGGCCAACTACAGGTAACCCTTACCTGGAACAGCGAAGCGGATGTGGATTTGCACCTGGAAGAGCCCGATGGCAACACGATTTATTTCGCGAGTGATACATCCGATGCCGGTGACGGTTATCTGGACGTGGATGATATGGACGGTTTTGGGCCTGAGAATATTTTTTACGAAACGAACGTACCTGACGGGCAATATACCGTGAAGGTGAATATGTTCGATGCATATCCCGAGCATCTGCCCACTAGCTACACCGTGAAGGTAAAGCGCAACAATAACTCCGAAACTTTCAATGGAACTTTGAACCAGCTTGACGAAACGGATGAGGTAACCAGCTTCACCATGTCTGGCAGTGGAACCGGAACCGGCTCTACCTCGGGTCCAGGCTCATCAGCACCAGGCAGCTACCCGACCAGACCGAATACCTTGCTGGGCAGTGCGGCGTGCCAGGGATATACCAATGAAAACTTCATGGAATATTTTGCCGAGAACTCTGACGGTCCGGATGTACAGTTGCATTCGCTGTGCGCCGGAGCATTCAACTATTACTCCATGTACCTGAATGCGATCCGTATGGGCTATACCGAAGCCGAAGCCAATATTACTTACAGTGCATTTGAAGATGCAGCACTGGTCGCCACGGACTTTTACGCTAACGCACAATAACGGGATTTAATTGAAAGCATGGGCACAAGAAATGCCCATGCTTTTTTGCGTTTATGGTATGCAGGTGATCTGATATGGGTACTTACACGTTTGGATGTTTCTTTATCTATGTGGGAAACCTGAGTCGGATTAGACACGCCGTGTCGTAATCCGACATCCGTTCAAACGCTATTTAACAACAAAGCTTGTCTGCAGTCCTTCTTGTGCGTTGGGTGCTATCCATAGATTAAAGTCGCCCGGTTCGGTGACAAGCTCCATCTTTTTGTTATGAAATGCCAGCTCGTCGGTGTGCAGAGTAAAGGTGACTTTCTTTGACTCACCAGGTTTTAAAAAGACGCGCTGGAAGTTTTTCAATTCACGCACCGGGCGTGTCACATCACCCACCACATCCTGTACGTACAATTGCACCACTTCGGTTGCCGCAACCTTGCCGGTGTTTTTAATAACGGCGCTGGCGGTAAGTGTTTTACCCAAGCCGATTTCTTTTGCGCTGATCTGCAGGTCGTTGTAAGTAAAGGTCGTGTAAGTTAAACCGTATCCGAACGGAAATTGTGGTTTGTGGCCGTAGTCCAGCAGATTGGATGAGTTACCCGGTTGATGCTGGAAAACGCCCTGCTCAATCTTATCGATACGCGTGTAATTTTTGTCGGTCGCCGGGCGGCCGGTGGCCATGTGGTTGTAGTAGTAAGGAACTTGCCCTACCGCGATTGGCCAGGTTAATGGCAAGCGGCCCACGGGAGACACTTCGCCGTAAAGCACATCCACCAATGCGGGACCACCCATGGTGCCGGGGTGCCAGGCCATCAGCAGTGCGGTGGATTGTTCGAGGGTTTGATCCAGTTGAATCGTACGGCCCGCCATGATGACTTGCACCAGTGGTTTACCGGTCGCTGCTAATTGCGCGATCAATTCCTGTTGCACACCGGGCAGACGAATATCACCGCGACTGTGACCTTCCCCAGACAGCACAGACTCTTCACCACCCACGTATAAAATCACGTCGGCTTTTTTTGCGGCGGCAACAGCAGCGGCAAAGCCGGCGGTGCTTTTATCGCGGCTGTAACTGACGCCGGGAGCGACAATAATGTTCCTGTCGTTACCGAGATATTTTTTCAAGGCAGGCAAGAAAGTGCGCGTGTCTTTCTTCTCGCCGTCGTAAATCCAGGTGCCGAGTTGTTCGAAGGGCGCATCGGCCAGCGGGCCGATTACGGCAACGGTTTGTTTTCTATTGAGCGGCAGGATTTTTTTGTCGTTCTTCAACAACACAAATGACTCTTCGGCGGCTGTCTCAGCGGCGGCAAGGAACTTTTCGTTCAGTAATACCTGCTCCCGGTTACCGCGTGGGTAGGGGTTATCCCATAAACCTAACCGCAACTTGATGCGCAGCATATTGCGCACGGCGGTGTTCAAATCAGCTTCGGAAAATTTTCCTTCCCTGATCAACTCGGGCAAATATCTTTCGAAGGTATCGGTGTGCATCTCAAAATCAATACCACCGTTAGCAGCCAGTTCGGCGGCGTGTTTGGCGTCTGCTGCATAGCCGTGGGGAATCATCTCCATGACGGCATTCCAGTCACTCACCACAAAGCCATCAAATTTCCACTCGTCGCGCAGTATTTTTTTCAGGGTAAATTTATTGGCAGTGGCCGGAATATCATTGAGGGTGTTGTAGGAACTCATGATGGTCATCAGGCCAGCGTCCACATTCGCCTTGAACGGACGCAGGTAAACATCACGCAATAAGCCTTCCGGCACATAGGCGGCGTTGTAATCGCGACCACCCTCCGTTGCTCCATAGCCAACAAAATGTTTTGCCGATGCGGCCATCGCCGTGGGATCGGTCGGGTCTTCTGTCTGGAAGCCTTCGGTCATCGCCACCCCCAGCAGTGACGCCAGGTAAGGATCTTCGCCGAGCGACTCGGCAATGCGGCCCCAGCGGGGATCGCGCGCGATATCGATCATTGGCGCAAAGGTCCAGCGAATGCCGTCAGTGGTGGCTTCTTCGGCGGCAATACGCGCGCCTTGTTTCACAATATCCGCATTCCAGCTGGCGGCCTGGCCAAGCGGAATCGGGAAGATAGTTTTGTAACCGTGGATAACATCCTGACCAAAGATCAGGGGAATTTTTTGCGGGCTTTCTTCGACTGCGATGCGTTGCAATTCTTCAAAGGCATATTTGTTGACGCTGCTCATGGTGACGTTGAGGAAGCCACCGATCTTGCCGTCGCGTACTGCTTGCTTGATGGCCGGCATATCTTTTTCGGCGTAGGTACCCCAGTCGCGCAATTGGGTCTGGCCGATTTTTTCGGTGAGGCTCATGTTGGCGAGCAGTTCATCGATTTGTTTTTCCAGGGCCGGATCGGGTGCGGCGTAAACCAGCGGGTTTAACGCTGCCACCAGTAGCAGACTCATTCGCAGACAGCGACAAGCAAATTTTTTCATAACATCTCCAAAGAGTGGTTGTTCACCATTTTTTACATTTTTTCTTCCGGATTTTTATGCCGGGAAGTGGTTGCGTTCCGGCTTGTTTTATAAACATGACCGGAACGCGGGTTTGGTTGTGGTTGGGTTGTGCAAATCCTTTTGCGGTAATGATTTGTGGCCATCGGCAAATGGTTTGTCGGATTACGCCTTTGGCTAATCCGACCTACGCGTAATGCGTTGCGCCGTGACCATAATCCGGTGACAAAAGCGCAACAGCGGAAACCACAGCCACAATTAGTCGGCGCTGATCTCGAACCAGTTCATGTTCCAGCCGCCGCCACCGAGCATATTGAAGCGCAGGGTGTGGTTGCCCACTGGTAAGCTGATGGTGGATGACACGGTGGACCAGGCTTGCCAGCCGCCGGTGGGCGTGATGGCTTTGGTGTCGATCTCCGTTCCGTTCAGCAGGAGTTCAAAACCGGTGCTGCCGTCCTGACTCGCCACGCGGTAATCGATGGTGTAGTCGCCGGCTTCCGGCACATGAATTTGATACTCAATCCAGTCACCGCCGTCGAACCAGCCAGCGTTTTGTCCACCGCCAACATCGGTGCAGGCTTCCACCACAATACCCAGCATATCGGCGTAACTTTCTGCTTCGATGCGCGCAGGAATCACGACATATTGCAGTTCGGTATTCACCGGTTCACTGCGGTAACTTTCACCGCTCGCGTTCACGGCGGACACACTGTAGTAATAGGTTTCGCCACCGAGTAAATCGGTATCCGTGTAGGTGGTGACGGTCAGGTCCTCGGCCAGTACAGTCCGCTCACCCGCGGGCGAGGTGCTGCGATAGACCTTGTAGGTGATCCCTTCGCCAGCGACGCTGTCCCAGGTGAGCGCGTTACTCTCGTCGCCTTCGGTGAGCACCAGGTTGGTGGGGCGATCCGGGTAATCAAACACATCGTTGTGCTCATCGGTCACCAGCCAATGTGCCAGACCTGCGTGCACGTCGTACTCCACGGTGCCATAGCTGGCGAAGAGCGCTTCGATCTCTTCGGCGCTGGCGGTGGTGAAATCCACACGGCCTTGATCATCGATAACATCCACGCCCGCGACCGGTTCGTCTTCGATCAGGTAGATTTCCGCCCAGGTGTTATTACTGTTGTTGCCGCGAAACACGCCGTTAAATACATATTCCTGGCCGGCTTCAAGAGTGACCGCCTGATAGATCGCACTGTTGATCTCGCCATCCACGCCGGTGGGGCGGCCAATATGCAACGCCGCGCCCGTACCGCCAGTGGGTAATTTCTCGGCCTGGGTGAAGTAGAAATCGTTGGCGGTTTCACCGCTGATCGCCACTGTCGTCCAGCCAGTAAACCCTTCTTCAAAGTCACCGTTGACGATCAAGTCTTCAGCCGTGGCAGTGTTGACCAAACTGATATTGTCGTAGGTCACATCCGGGATGCTGCCCGCATTGGCACCGGTCTTGATGATGACGTAGTAGGTCTTGGTGCCTTCGCCTTTGGGCGAGATAGTGCCCGGCTGATCGGCACAGGCTTCGGCAAAGGTGGAATCCCAGCCATTGCAATCCCAGGTACTGGCCTTGACGATCTGGCCCACGCCCACATCCAGCTCGGTGTTGGGCACATTGGTCACCATGCCCCAGGTACCCTCGCCCTGCCCGCCAGCGATGCTCACCAGCTTGTAAGACCAACTGGTCGAAGCCCAGCCGTATTGCGCATAGGTATCGTAGGTGGCGCGACCCAGCTTGCCGCCCAGCTCCAGCCCGGCGCTTTGCCAGGGTTGGAATTCACCCATCAACATCGGCGTATCCAGGTTGGTCAAACGGGTATTCCACTCACACACGCCGCCGGTACCGCTCTCGCCGCAGCGCAGCCAGTCGCGGTGGATATCGTAATGAGAGTCGTTGGGACGGTCGCCGAACAGGCCGGGATAGGGATGCAGCTCAAAGGC
Organism: Cellvibrio sp.; assembly: GCA_035490615.1. Classification (GTDB taxonomy): domain Bacteria; phylum Pseudomonadota; class Gammaproteobacteria; order Pseudomonadales; family Cellvibrionaceae; genus Cellvibrio. The sequence continues at coordinate 10,511 of DATJLH010000090.1, read as the reverse complement.
CACGTTGGTCAGCCCGGCAGCGGCCGGATCGCCATAGACATCGATGCTGCCATAGTGGCTGTGCAGCATGATGATGTGGTTTTCGTCGATAGCGCGAATGGTGTCGTACAACTCCAGTACGCGGGTTTTCATGTCTTCTGCAGTCGAACCCCAAGGCTCGTTGAGCGGATCATAGGCCGCCACGACCGGCTCATCTTTATAACGCGTCGCTACCTGTTCCCATAACCACTTGGTGCGGTCCTGGTATTCCGCGTTGGTCCAGTATTGGTTCTGGCCGGAGCAACCGGTGTGATCATTAGGCGTCTGGCCGCCGTGGGCGCCGTGCAGGTCGAGGATCACATACATATCGCGCTCTTTCGCCTCTGCAATCGCCCAGTCCAGGTAATGCCAGGCGTCCTCGCGCAGGGTTTTGGGATTCTGTTCGTCTTCAATCACGCTCCACAGGAACGGCAGACGTACCACGTTAAAGCCAAATGCTTTCAACTGATCCCAATCACGCTCGGTGATCCAGCTGTCATGGAACACCTTCATCAGGCGTTCTTTTTCTTCATAGCCAAAGCGGTCGGTCAGTTCAGCTTCCAGGGTGCACTGGTCATGAACGCCGTTGCCGCCCTGGCCCATCATCCAGAATTCCTGCACCAGCCAATTGCCCAGGTTGGTGCCCTTAAGGTTAATGGGGGTACCGCTGGCCTTGACCCAGCGGGTGCCGTCGGTGCGCAGCATGGTTAGCCCTTCGCTGCTGGCACTGGAGGACGAGCTTGACTCGGCAGAGCTGGAGGAGGCATCAGGGACGGATGACGCTGAAGAGGACGGTGCCTCAGAGGACGAGGCTTCCGAAGAAGACATTGGTGAGCTGACCGCAGACGAACTGGAACGGCTGCTGGACCCCGGCGAATCATCATCGCCCGAGGAGCCGCCGCAGGCGGCGAGTATCAGGCTGGTGCCAAGCACCATGCCGAGGGACAGGGAACGGGTATGCGTGGTTAACGCACCCAGAAGTGTTGTTGGCATCTTATTGACCTCATTCGTTATTGTGATTGTGGTGGTGTTATGCATCCATGTTGTCGCTGCTATTCATAATGCCCGGCGACAATAAAACCCGGCGATTGTCGCGGTGCACTCGCCCGGCGTCGTCCGAGTAACCCTTACTCGAACCCGCCAAATCGTCCTACCTTGCCTCCAATGGCAAACTGGGACGCACAAGGTGCAAAAAAAGGCCCCACTCCACCTGCCGGGAAGTGAGGCCCAAGGCATTGAGAAAGAGGCAGGCCGCCGTTGGCGACTTTTTTCTCAAGGGTGGCTGGGGCTCCAGACAAATCACCGGCCACCACTTCGCCACTGAAGCACGGGCCGGTTGTAACGCGTAGAAACGCGGCATGGGCACAGAGGAAAAGGCCCTTCGGAGGAATGACATTAACGGGGGAGAAGAATCTTGTCGTTCGACTAAATTCGTTCGAGGAGGTAATAGTAGGAGATTTAACGTTCTGACAATCAAAAGATATTAGAACGCCGCATAAATTTCATTAGAAACAATGGGTTAAGCAGTAAGGGCACTCCGCTGTCAGAAGCAGAAAAAACGTCTCCAGAAGATCGCATTAAGAAAGCCCGCACCTCACTCTCATTAAGATATTCAAGCAGCCCTTCTTCAGGCCGTTGTTTCATTTGGGATCGTCTGATATCGACCCTAAAACTCTACAAGAATCAGAGGAACGGTAATACATATACAGTACTGCTCCTAGACGAACTCCAATCCGATTACGAGCAAATATTTCACTACTACTGCGCCTTTATTTGTTCTGATTGTAGTACTCATAACCCGCCCCAAAAAAACTACCAGAAAATATCTGAGCATAATTATGGCCACCTTGCCCGAAGAGCAACTGCAAACCATTCCAAGCCACCGTTTGCACAGGAACCATCACAAGAGAATGGTCATAGTGAGCGGCCATCATGCCAACGGATATATAATTAAATTCCCTCCTTTGACCACTCCATAGCCTTCCCAAAGATATCCATCCTTTTGCGCAGAAGACAGCCGAACAGGTTACATCCCTCTCACCCCTTGCCCCCAGGTCGATTTAATAGCATCATTGAATCGGTATTTAGAAAAATAATACTTATCATTGCGAGGTAAATATATACAGTGCCCCGCATGGTCAACATATATTCGAAAACTTTCGCTACCGAGTGCGTTAAATTCAACTAGCGTACTCAGCATATCCGGGCATTCAGTTGAGGGAACAACTCCATTCAAAAATTTGTATAACCACTCTTCTGATTTTTTGCAGTCACTAGAGCATTTAGCAGTCAACTCAAAGCTCCAAAATTTATCTAAATCGGGCGTAAACTCTTTGAAGGGGTAAGTTCTGGTTTTAGACATGTACCTCACTTTAATAGATGATGCCGAATCAAACGCTGTATTTATCGCAGTAAAATATGAGTGGTCAGGCTCCTTATCTAAAAGTCGTACCTCTCCTCCAGCAACACCTTCGAGAGAAACGAAACCGGTACATAAAAAAAACAGCACTGAGCTACCTGAAATAATCTTCAACTTTAACATCCTCCATTAGCACGGACACAAGACCAAGTAATTCCTTTTGAAGTAAATGCTGATCCATCTCTATATCCATTTCTGATAGGTTCCCCCAACTGCCTTTCAATTACATTAATGTGATTAGTTGCTCTTATTTCCTCTGGAGAAGGGCTATACGCCCAAGTATTTGGACCAACTTCCCTAACCGGAGATAGCATATCTAAATCCCATTGCTGCCTAGAAACGCTGTGAAATCGAACAGCATGTGACATTTCATGCGCCAAAATCAAAGCAGGGGAACCGATTCCTGCTTCGTAGTTCATTGCTTCAGATGGATCCCAATAAACTGTGTTTGTCTCTGCGTTATACGTGTTGGAAAAAACCAATTTCTGGATCTATACCTTCGATAATTGTTGCTCCAGTTGTATTAAAGTCTGCTACTAAGGCTCGTCCAGCCTCGGATTTATTTAGGTATTTGAACGCTTTATTGACGTTAGATGATCTCTTTTGTGCACCAGCCACCACCGACTTATCATCAATAACCGTCTGCTTAACATCCTGAACCGCTTTCACACTTTCATAGGACGCCGGCTTCACAGACGCACTCTGCGCTTTAGCATCATCAGTAGTCGAACTCACCGGTTGACTCGATGCCGACGGACTCTGTGCCCCCTCCTGCGCATCACCTCCCGCCGCTCCGCCGCCACTTTGCAGCTGATACTGCTGACTCACCATCCGCATAGCCTTTAATGCACCCACTTTCGCAATAAAGCGTACACTGTCCATCGCCGCTTGCTGGTGCATGCCTTCAATATGCGATAGCGCCGTCTGGATCATGAGATTGCTCAAGCTATCCGGACCACGGCAGTAATAACCACTCGGATCTACAAGACTCAAGGGGTTATTCCATACATAGCTGTAGCGATTGTAGTTCTGGGTGTTATAGGGCGCCTGTACCACCGGGTCAGGACTCAGGAATCGGCCTAGTTCAGGATCATATACCCGACCATTCATATGGATTAGCCCGACCGGGTCCAGATGCTCATGACCGGTGAAACCACGCACGTTATGGGCATTAAAATCCGGTCCCGTTGGTGCACTTCCCCAGCCACCCTGAAGCCTTGCTCCCCAGGCACCAAACAAGGTGGCCGCCAGGTCACTGTAGCTTAAGTCAGAGCTTCTTCTAACGATTGAGCCCAAATGATCTTTGTGCAGGAACTCATGGTAACTGATGCCGGACTGGACCTCTTCTATCCGTTGGGCAAAGTCACCAATATAGTAGGTTTTACGGGTAATACCGGCAGCATCGGTACTTTCTTCATATCTGTCACCGAAGTACCAGGTCGTGCGTGTGACGGATGATCCATGGCTGTCGACCCGTTTAATTCGTTTGTGCGTAGCACCGTAGATAATATCTGTGGATCTGCCTCCCTTTTCTATATGAGTGGGCATGTTCATAACACTATAGTCCACCCGCCGCACCACCTGATTGCTGCTGTTACGGGCTTCAACCAGATTGCCATTATTGTCATAGTGGTAGCTCAATCCATTAGCGGATGTAACGGCATGTGGCCCAGCATTACCGCCATATTGATAGGTGCCGGTTACACCTTGTTTCGTGAGGATATTACCCAATGAGTCATAACTGAAATCAACATCAGCGGAACCACAACTATCAAGGCGCGAAGCCTTAAGGCGGTTAAGTTGATCGTAACAAAACGCTTCCGCCTGATTACCTAGCAAATCCAAACGGCTTAACAAATTACCTAACGCATCGAATTCATAATACTGATTCATCAGCGTGTCGCCTTCGCGAGTACTGGTAATCTTTTCGATGCGACCGGTTTCCGGTGTATAGATGCGCTCAACCACGCTGTTGTCACCCAGTCTGGATAAGGTTACCTGCCCTAATGCGTTAGCTTCATCAGCCTGCCAAAGAATTTGTTGGCGAGTGTTTTCAACAACCTGATTCAAATGTCCCCAGTCACCGTAGATATTGGCTATCGCATAACCGCCCGGATAAGTCGTTTTCAGTGGGCGTCCATAATCATCATATGAAACACTGGATGACCAGGACCTGCCTAAATATGTTGCGCTGCTTCCCGTCGGTTGACCGTAACTGTTGTAAGTGTAAGTCTCTTGATAGGAGCCGCCGTCAGTGGTTGTACCCTCCAAGGTATCAGGCAACCCGAGCCACTGAGTATCGTAGCTCCATGTATGCAGGTAATTATCACCTTCTGCATCGTCACGACGGGTAATTGTTCGCCCGAGTTGATCATACTGATAGCGAGTTACCTGACCGTTAGCATCAGTTTGGGCAGACAAAAGTCCCAATGCGTTGTATGCATAGGTAATGCGACCGGTATTAGGATCATCAAGAAAGTTTTTCCGGCCCATATCGTCAACACCAATACAAACCCGCGTCTCTGGATTTGCTCCACCGCCTACTTCAGTTGTTTTGGTACTGCCGTCTGGCCAATAGGTAAAATCGACCGGTGTCTCTGCATGGTCAATATTGCGCAACACATGACCGCTAGCACTGTTGTAGCGTTTTTGGGTTTGGCCATTAACGTTCGTTAAAAGCGTTTTGAGTCCGTGATAACTGATATAACTACTATAGCTATCCGGCTGAAGGATTTGCTTTGGGCGCCCCAATACATCGTAGTAGGTAGTGCTGATTTGATGGACATCGCCGCTATAGTAGGGAGCTGTACTTTGTTCAGGCAATCCCTGTGAGTTATAAGCTACTGTAGTGTAGATGAAACGACCATCCAGCCCACGCGAGCGAGACCCTACACTTCGCCCAAGCCGATCAACATAAGCGCGCGACGCTGCTTGCCCGGTGGTTTTGGTTTGCGTGTAAGCACGCTCATGAGCAGCTTCGCTAAAACACCCGTCACAGGCTCTGTAGTCAATTACGGTATTGGTGTTATTGGGGTATGAAATAAGCTTAATTCTACCGAGCTCGTCGTATTGGGTTGACGTAGTCATTTGATTAACATCTGTCTGACTGATCGGCGTATCGTAAACGCTGTGGTATACCGCAACTGACTGACCAAGGGGAGTTGTGGTGGTAACTACGCGCTGACTATTACTGTTAAATGTTTCTTCCGTGGACGTTACACGACTGTTGAAACCGAGACTGGTATCTCCTGGAGCATTTACCCAGCTCTCTGTAATGGTTTTGATATTACCACTGACGTTGTAATCAAATGTTTTGGTTAAGGTTTTGCCCGGACCCGCATCCGGACGTTCGATCTTGCTTTGCAACAAGCCATCATCTGTAAAGCTGAATTGGGTCTCGCTTATCCAAGGCACAGATTGCCCTTGCACTATAGAACAACTGGCAGATGAATTAATTCCGTTAACAGCCTGGCTCCACAGATCACCAACAGGCAGGCCGCTACTCGGCCCAAACCAGCTTGCATTACGCGTCGTTTGCACCAATCCACGACGCGCACCCAAATTAATCACATCAGCGTTTTGCATTGCAACAATCTGAGTCATTGCTGTCGGCGCTAAAGCATCATTGCTATCTGCGTCGCAAATAATGGACAAACTCTCCAGCAAGATGCCGTCATCATCGTAATCTGTATCTTCAGCGGAACCAGCGTAATAGGTAGCAATAGATTCTGTATCATTAACACTTAATTCAGTACAGGCATAGTTATTACTCGCATAATGACGTGTAACGGTAGTTGACATCGCGCTTCCCGAGAGGTCCGAAGTCTTTTCGCTTTGCTCATAGATATAAGCAAAAAAATGTGGACTCTGATGGCCGTCATCATCATCTTCATAAAGTCTTACCTTCCATTTATAACGTATGTCGGAAAGTAAAGTTTCATTTCCATTTTCAGCAGCATATCGAACACGACGTTTTAGTTTACGGGGAAGCGAATATAGATTATTAGCTTCCTGATGATAGTGTGACTCAGTCCGAATATAGTTATCTTCACCATCGACGTACTCGGTACTTTCTATTGTCTTGAAACCCAAGTGACCATAGCTTGCTGTATCGTATTTAGCTCCGGCATATCGATACTCTATTTTGTTTGTCCCCCCCACCCCATTACTTATGTCAAGACTAGATACACCGAACTGTGTAGCGGAGCGCTTAACCTGCATACCGTCAATATAACTATCATTCTGCCTGTACAATTGTTTGAGTTGAGGATCTCCGAAGGCGTCACCACTATTCAGCAGTACCGACGTCATATCAAAGCTCTGATACTGAATAGTAATATCCTGAGCGTGAGATTGAATACTTTCGACGCGAAGCTCCTTGAAGGCGGGAGTAAAGCCTGGATTATTTTCTTTGATGCCGTCCCCATTATAATCACTAAATTGAGACATACTTATCCGCGCATAAGCGAAGGATATACTGCTGTCTTTTCGGTAGATCACAGGTGCTGCAAACTTGATATCGCCGTTCGCATCGATCCCCTTGGATAACCACACCTGTTCAGCATTCCACCCGCCAGTGCTGTTCATCTGCTGGATACACCTGGAGATTTCTTGACTTAGGCTTTGTCGCTCTTGCTCAGAATTATATTTGAGATCACCTGAGTACTGGCAGCCGCTCATTTGAACAATATCGTCGAGACCATCATTGTTGAAGTCCACCACCGTTTGTATGCAATAGCTTAATGGTGAATGACCTTGGGCGCAGCCAGGTAGATAGCCAGCATCGGCTAAGGCCACTGTGGCTTCGGTATAGCTACCTCCGCGACCACGACGTACAGAAATAACTTCAGCAGTTGGACCATTCACGGACGACAATGCCGGGACAGTGGCGAAATCTGTTACCCCGTCACCATCAAAATCACCAAGATATTCCTTAAGTAAACCCCAACCAGAACTACTAGTTACATCCGTAAGGGTGACATTATCAATATCTGAAGCGCCGTTATGAAGAAGGTAATAGAGGTATGAAACCTTGTTCTCAGGATCGCGACCAGCTGCATAGATATCAAGAAAGCCATCGCCATTCAGATCCATAAATTGAATAGCTGTTTCGCTATTCTGATTTCCCCATTGATTGTAAATTTCGGCAAAGTGCAGTTGATTATTTGTCTTACGCCAACCCTGATCGGTGTTAATCAACACTGAAATATCTTGCGGATATGGTTCGGATTCGAAAAAGCAAAAAAACGATCCATTTGTACAATCCGGTGGAATGCGCACCAGGTCGACCAAACCATCTCGGTTGAAATCAACGAATTTAATATTGTAACCATAAGTGGCGGTACGCCTGTGGACACGGGATGACTGAAACTCCGTGCCAATATTCATATATTCGTGATAGCGCCGCACCCCCTGAAATGACAAGTTGGTTTTATTAACAGAATAGTTTGAATTGGCCGTGGCCGCGATACGTCGGCCACCATTACCGTCAGCCTCATTGAGGTATACAAGAACGCCCGATATGGTGGGATTAATGCGGACGATATCTTTATAACCATCGTTATTGATATCAATGTCTATAAATTCCGATTCCGGCACAAATGTTTGTGCACCACTTACATCGTCCACATAACTCAAGGTAGCCGTATCAGCGTAGTCCGAATAGCCATCTTCAATACCATCCCCATCAATATCAAAATAATGCTGAACCTCGCCGAGACTGGTACGACGTTCAGAAAATGTGTTATCCATCGACACATATTGATAGTCAGCTAATCTTCTGGGAGCCCAATTAATTGTCAGTGCCTCTTCGCAACTATTGCTCTTAAAGCACCGCTGAATACTATCAAGCTGGCTCTTGGCTGCCGGATCATCGACAACTTTATTTGAATTCTCGTCTTCATAACGTAAACGCCACGTCCATAGTTCTGACCCGTTGTTTTTGACTGTTACAGAACTCAGCCGCTTATTCTCGATATATTCTTTGCCAGACCGGAAACCACTAATGATATCGTTCCGTGGAGAGTAATTAAAAATCAACTCTCGCTTGGGCATGTAAGCAAGACTATCGTTTTGTGTGTAGGTAATGTTTGAAGGTCGGCTGTAATCTGCACCATTAACTTGCCCTGCATCGTAAGTTACGGTCAAATAATTACCGAAAGTATCTTCCTGCCGATCCAGCTTCCATGTATGAGTACCGTTCGCAGAGAGCTCTTTAGCATTTTGATCATAACCGTAACGAGAGGAAGTGCCAGATTGATCTACCACTGTCCAATAATCGTTATGTTTAGTGATATGAAGAAATGTTTCATTTTCCGTGCGATATTGATCACTACCAACAGAAACTAATCGCGCGCCATCCAGGCAATATTGGTAATTATCCTCGTCTCGCACACCACTTGTACGACCGTCTCTATGATAGTCAGCCGGACAACGATGGATGAATGAAAACCCAGTCAGCTCCCAACCCCACCCGATAATGCTATTACGTCTACCAGAGTTGTAGCTTACACCAACATTTGGAGCTATACCTTGCACGCCTACGGGAACAATAAATGGAACATCATAACGAAAGCTACCATCGTTACCGACACTATAGGCACCTTTAACACCCCCGTAATACACGTCCCCGGATAAAGTATCGTTTAATGGATCAGCCACAGTCTCCAAAGGATTACCAGAAAATATCGGTATAACTGGACCTTCTCTTACCTCAACATTCACGCTCGTTGAGGCGGTTAAATGGCCATCGCTAACCTGAATTACCAAGGTAGCATTACCAGCTTGGCCAGCGACCGGACTAACCCGCAAAGTACGACCGCCAGCGGTTCCGCCAAAACTCACATTCGTTATTGGAAGCAGCGCAGAATTGTTTGTACTCAGTACTTTCAGTGTCAGTGAGCCGTTATTGTTGTCGACATCATTCACAGCAAAACTGACGGGGTTAGATGTAGTGTTAATTCTGGCTGTGATGGATGGTATTGAAGAAATTGTTGGGGGATCATTTACGGGATTAACTAAAAGATTGACAGTCTTGCTAGTGACGCCACCAAAACCTGTACAAGTTAAAACTACCGACTGAGTAAATGCCGATAACACCTCAGTGGGAGCGCTGTAAGTTACGGTCCCCGAAAGTCCGCTTACACCGACAATTCCAGTAGCACTGCATGTAGAGGCACCGCTGGCACTCCAGGTCAAGTTAGCGCTAGCTGCTTCATTAATAGATGATTTATTAAAACTCGCATTAACGACTGGTGCCGGCGCATCCACTACGACAGTTTTTGTTAAAACAGTGTTGCAAGAAGTAGAAGTGCCCGCTTGTCCTGCGGAAACTTTGCAATCGTATAACCCGAAAGTATATGTGCCATCGGGCCGCGAAAAATCCCTCTGGCCAATTGTGCCAACGCTAGCACCTTCCAACGTGACCCAGCTTCCATCGACTTGCTCCTGTAAAAGTGCATAAGCCTGCTGAAAGCTTCCCAAGGCGCTACTTGTCCAACGCACAGAAAATTGACTGGTATTACTTAAAGCTGGAACATCCAAGAATCTATAAGTGTTGGCAATTTCAGAATAACGCCAACCAGAACAACTTTCATAGCTTCCCCAAAGACTACACGCACGTATTCTGTATTGATACGTACCTACACGATTTTCAACGTGCTTTGAAAGTTCTACACCATCGTATAAATTTGTATAGCTAGTACCTCCATCCACACTTTCATCTAAATCATAACGTGTAACAGTCCCGCTCGAAGCGCTCCATGATATATCAATATTTCCATTGTCAGCCGTTGCTACTAATACTGGGGGAACACTTGGAGTTACAGCCACCTGAACAATTTTTTCTGCCGTATAACTACTACAGCCAAGATCATTACATGCAGCAACACGATAACCATATGTTTGGTTACCCTTACCGCTAATTGAACGGCTCGTCGCCGCTGTATTTTGAATCGTACTCCAACTACCTGAACCAATTCGTTCTTGCAATGTGTAGCTGCTGGCATTACTGACTGAACCCCAACTAACCACATAAGCTCCATCGCTATCATTAGCCGGAACAGCAAAACTTCCC
>DATJLH010000089.1:0-7496 GCA_035490615.1 Cellvibrio sp. | reverse complement strand
CGCGAGAGTCGCACTGCGATATTCCCTCTGAGACTCGCCGTGAATACATCCCTGTAGGCTCATCACCCGCATCCCTGCGGGTGATGGTCTCAGAAGCAAGATCACCATGCTCTTTGAACGTTGTGCGTGTTGATAGAGATTGAAAAGCAAAGGCAAAAGCAAAGAGCGGAAATTATTTACGCATGAGAAACAGCATATGAAACATCTCAATTGGTCATCAGCGATTCAACATTGCCAGCAAGCCGGTCGTGGTTACGTGATTGCCACTATTATCAACACCCAAGGTTCTACCCCGCGTGATGGTGGCAGCAAGATGGTGGTGGATGCTGAGCGGAGTTATGACACTATCGGTGGTGGTCAGTTGGAATTTTTGATTGTGCAACAGGCGCGAGAGTTGTTGGAAAAAAATCAATCGTGTCAGGTACTCAAGCCGTTTCCGTTAGCAGCAGAGGCGGCGCAATGTTGCGGCGGTCATGTAACGGTGATGTTGGAGTGTTTTGCGGCGCGTGATTGGCAGGTTGTGCTGTTTGGCGCGGGACATGTGAGCCAGGCGTTGGTGGCGATCCTGGCGGGGTTGCCGTGTCAGGTGAGGATCGTTGATAGCCGTGCGGATCAGCTGGTTATGCCCTTGCCGGTTAATTGTCGCTTTGAGGTGTTTGCGAATCCGGTGGAGGCGGTTGCGTCTTTGGCTGATAACGCGTGGGTGGTGGTGTTTACACATGATCATGGTTTGGATTTTCAATTATGCAGCGAGTTGTTGCGTCAGGATCGTTGGCGCTATGTGGGGTTGATTGGTTCGGCGACCAAGGCGCTGCGGTTTCGTAAGCGCCTGGCGGATGCCGGGTTTGATGAGGTTGTTATCCGGCAGCTTTACAGCCCCATCGGTTTGCCGGAGGTGAAAGGCAAGTTGCCAATGGAGGTGGCGGTTTCTATTGCAGCGCAGTTGCAGGCGTTGTATTACCAGCATCAGCCGGCAACAACAGGCCGTTCTACGTCCTGGCGCGAGATCAAGAATATTCTTCAGCAACCGGGGCAGGCGATTCACAGTGAGAGCGAATAATGAATCTGGATCAATTTAATCAGTTGCCCGAAGCCGGGGCTGTTGCACAGTTGTATACCTGTTGTCATTGCCGGAACTGGGCGCAACGGGTGGCAGCCTTGCGTCCGTTTGACAGCCGGGAACAGTTGTTGCGTGCGGCGGATGATGTGTGGCGCGATGCGGATGAAGAGGAAATCCTGGAGGCGTTTAAAGGCCACGCACGTATCGGTGATATTGAATTGTTGCGTTCGCGTTATGCGGGGCGCGCGACGGCGGAGCAGGGGCAGGTGGTGAATGCCAGTGAGTCGGTCTTGCGTGAGCTTTACGCATTGAATATCGAGTATGAGCAACGTTACGGTTTTATTTTTATTGTGTGTGCTACCGGGAAATCAGCCGAGGACATGCTAGGGTTATTGAAAGCGCGGATTGACAATGGCCGGGTTATTGAGCTGATGAACGGTGCACATGAACAGGCGGCTATCACCCGCTTGCGACTTGAACAATTACTGCAGTGAGACGTTATGAATAAACCTCCGATTACGACACACATTCTCAATCTGGAAACGGGCAAGCCAGCGGCCGAGGTAGGGGTAACACTGTACGAGCCGGATTCCGCTGCACCACTGGCCAGTGCAAAGACAGACAGTGATGGCCGGGTATTGCAATGGGATAACGCATTTAAGTTAACAACGGGTTTTTATCGCTTGCACTTTGCGGTGGGTGACTGGTTTGCCAAACGCGGGCAAGGTTGTTTTTATCCGGAAATTCTTATTACCTTTCATGTTGCCGATGTTGATCAGCATTACCATGTTCCGCTGTTATTGAATGCCTTTGGTTATTCAACCTATCGCGGTAGTTGAGTTGGGCGTTGTTAAGGGCTTCTATGAGTTCACAGGATATCAGCGCGTTTCGCGCGCGAATTTTACACTTTACTGATGTGCCAGATCCCGCTACCGGCCGGGGTGTTGATTATTATGAAGATGGTGTACTGCTGGTTGAGCATGGGCGGGTAAAGTCTATTGCCAGTGTGGAAACCATGATCGAACAGGGCTTCGATCTGGCGCAATGCCAATATTTTCCCGAGCATTTATTGATGCCGGGTTTTATTGACAGCCACATTCATTATGCCCAAACGGACGTGATTGCTTCTTACGGTGAACAACTGCTGGATTGGCTCAATGATTACACCTTTCCCACGGAGTTGCAGTTTTCCGATAAAGCATTTGCTGCGCAGGCGGCGGATCAGTTTCTAAAGTTATTGCTGGAAAACGGCACCACCAGTGCCATGGTATATACCACTGTCTTTGCCCAATCAACAGAAGCGTTTTTTAAAGCAGCGGCCAAACGCAATCTGCGCATGATAGCCGGCAAGGTGATGATGGATCGCCACGCCCCCGAAGCATTATTGGATACACCGGAAACCAGTGAACGCGATTGCCGCGCTTTGATTGAAGGCTGGCATCACACCAAGCGTTTGCATTACGCCTTGACACCACGGTTTGCGCCTACCAGCTCACCGGTGCAATTGAAGATTACCGGCCAGCTGTATCGCGATTATCCCGGCCTGTATATGCAAACCCATTTGTCGGAAAATCCGCAGGAAATTGCCTGGGTAAAATCCCTCTATCCGGATGCAACGGATTATCTGGATGTCTATGATCGGTTTGGTTTGCTCGGTCAACGCAGTATCTTTGGCCACGGCCTGCATTTAAGTGACCGCGAGGTAACGCGCCTGGCGCAAAGCCAATCCGGTATCGCCTTTTGCCCCACCTCCAATTTATTTCTCGGCAGTGGATTGTTGGACGTTCAACGTCTTGAGGACGCCGGTGTGCGTTTAAGTATCGCGACAGATGTCGGCGGTGGAACCAGCTTTTCCCTGTTGCGCACCCTTGCAGAAGCCTACAAGGTGCTGCAACTGCAAAGGCAGAATTTACATCCATTAAAAGGGCTTTATATGGCGACTCTGGGTAATGCCCGCGCGTTGCAACTGGACGCGTATGTTGGCAACTTTGCGCCGGGTAAAGAAGCAGATTTTATCTTGCTCGATCTGGCGCCCACCTTGTTACAACAAAATCGCCAACAAAAAACAACAGATTTGAATGAAACCCTGTTTGCACTAATGATGCTGGGCGACGAGCAAAATATTGCCCGCACCTATGTGATGGGTAAACTGGCGTTTCGTCGTTCGTCTCGCGCTCAGGGAGATCTCCAATGGATGGAATGATACTGGAGTGGCTGAACCTGGCGTTTCGCTGGTTTCATGTGGTGGCGGGTATTGCCTGGATCGGGGCATCCTTTTATTTTATCTGGCTGGATTTGAGTTTACGCGAACCGCCACAGTGGAAAAGTGATAAAGGCATCAAGGGCGACCTCTGGGCAATCCACGGCGGAGGCATTTATGAAATTGCCAAATACCACCTGCGCCCGGAAGCCATGCCGAAACAATTGCACTGGTTCAAATGGGAGGCTTACAGTACCTGGTTAAGCGGTACCGGCTTGCTGATCCTGATGTACTACCTGCAAGCGCAATCTTACCTGGTGGGTCACAATACCTGGTTGCAATCACCCGGCAGTGCGATTGTCGCAAGCCTGTTATTTATTGCCGTCGGCCAGATCATTTATGAATTGCTGCTGCGCACACCGCTGGTCAAAAAAGGCTTGGCCTTTGCTGCAGTCCTCGTCGTGTTTATAACCTTTGCCAGTTGGCTCGCCCACCAATTATTTTCGGCGCGCGCCGCGTATTTACATGTCGGCGCCATGATAGCCACCTGGATGGCCGGCAATGTGTTCTGGGGCATCATGCCCGCACAACGCAAATTCGTCGCCGCCGTCAGTGAAAACCGCGAACCGGATGTGAATACCGCACTCTTCGCCAAGCTCCGCTCCACCCACAACAACTACCTGACACTGCCGGTTATTTTTTGCATGATCAGTAATCACTACCCCTTTGTTTACGGTCATCCGTACAACTGGTTGGCTCTGGTGGTTATCGGCAGTTTGTTGGCCTGGGGGCGCCATTTTTTTAACCTGAAACATCGCGACATTATCAAACCGGGCATTCTGATCTCCGCCGCTGCAGGTATGGTTTTGGTTGCGATAGTCATGGGTTTTACAAAAAATACAACAGCGCGTGAATCTGCCGGTGAACAACCACAATTGACTGAGTCACGCGAAATGCAGATTCAAACCATTCTCACCACGCATTGCTCCAATTGCCATGCCTCTTCTCCCACGCAACCGGGCTTCAATGCTCCACCGGCGGGTTTGCTGATTGATACATTGGAGCATTTAACTGTGGTAAAAACCCGAGCAATTCCAGCCATCAACTCCGGCTATATGCCACTTGGAAATTTCACGTCCATGACAGACGAAGAACGCCAGGCCCTCTTGTTATGGTTGGAGGAGCATTAAGTGGCTGCCTATGTGATTGTCGATATTGATGTGCACGATCATGAAAACTACCCTAATTACCTCGCGCAAATTACCCCGACGGTAAAATCCTGCGGTGGTCGCTATCTGGTTCGCGGTGCCGATGCACAAATTATTTCAGGGACATGGCAACCCAAACGCTTGGTGGTGATGGAATTCCCCAATAAAGAAACTGCCCACTATTGGGCCACCTGCGCTGAATATGCACCGATTCATGCCTTACGAAATCAATATGCTACAGCTAATATGATTATTGTTGAGGGCAGTGTGGATTTTTTTGGCTAGATCTTTTTTTAAATATTTAACTCACACAGTTTAAAAATGACACAAAGAGCCAGGCCGAAGAGGGGTGCGAGACCATCAGCGGCATGGATGCCGCTGTTGAGCCTACAAGGAGGTATTCACGGCGTGTCTCGCACCCCTCTTCGGCCTCGATCTCCTCCATCGTGGCACCAACAAGGCCGCCTGATAAACTGATGTCCTTCTGAAAACGCATAAATACATTCCCGTAGCTCCCTCACGTCATCCTTGACATGAGGGTTTCAGAAGGACATCAGTCCATCAGGCTCAGTGCCACATCCATCTCAGGAATACTTCTTGCAATCAACTTCTCGATCTACCCATCCCGAACAAATCTCGTAAGGACTCCCTGTATCAGGAATCGGCATCCGGGTATCTTCACTATCAACAATCCAGCTACGAGTAGTCAAACCATGAAGAAAATCAGAAAAGCAGTTGCTCTGTTAATGGGAATTGTTGCACTGGCGCTGGTCAGTTGCGCATCGGTTGAGAAAACGCCTAACTACGCCTACACCGAACAGGAAGTACAACTGAATGCCGGTATGTACTATGTGCCGGGTATTCTCGTCAAACCAAAACTCAAAGCCGGCCAAAAGATACCGGTGGTTGTCATGTTGCACGGTACTGCTTCACAGAAAAATGAAGTCGGTAATTTATACCAACGCCTTGCGGTGTCGCTGGCCAAGCGCGGCTATGCATCATTGCGTATCGACTTTGCGGGTACCGGTGACAGTCTGGCCGATTACAAACTGTATAACCTAACCACTGCGAAACACGACACCAAAACTGCCCTGAATTATTTAGTGCGCCAGGAAATATTCGATCTTGATCGTATGGGGCTGATTGGTTTCAGCCAGGGCGGGTTGATTGCGCAACTGGTTGCTGCGGAAGATAAACGCATCAAGGCCATGGTGATCTGGTCCAGCGTGGTGGGTGATGGTGTTACGGTATTTGAGTCCTTCTTCGATAAATATTATGCCGAAGCCAAAGAAAATGGTTTTGCGGTGGTGACATTTCCATGGCGTGCTGAGCCCTTGCATTTTGGTTTGCAATGGTTCAACGAAATTAGCAGTAATACCAGTTTTACCGATATGAAAAATTATCAGGGAAAACTCCTGGCCGTAGCAGGCACGGAGGACGCGCTGGTTCCGCCGATCTCCTCAACGCGCCTGGTTAACACCATCGGCCCGGAGCGTGCCTCGTTAATGTTGATTGACAACGCAGATCATCTGTTTAATGTTCTTGCAGACAGCGATGAAAATACCCTCGCGGAAGATCAAACTATTCCGGAGTTGGTGTTGCAGTCCACCACGGATTGGTTCGCTAAAACACTGTGACATTTCAATCCACTTATTTCAGTGAACGATGAGCATAACCTCCTGTCCCACGCTTTACATACGCAACATAACTTTCATAGGAGGTTTTTATGAAAAGGCAAGTTGAAGGTAAGCGCGTGGCGATCCTCGCGACCAACGGTTTTGAGGAATCGGAATTAAAGTCACCTAAAGCGGCATTGACCGAAGCGGGTGTGAAGGTGGATGTGGTGTCGCTAGAAAAAGGTGAGATTCGCGGCTGGTCCAATAAGGACTGGAGCGGTACTTGCCCGGTGGATAAAGTAGTGGCTGATGTTAAAGCGGAAGACTACGACATGCTGGTTATCCCTGGCGGTCTGTATAATCCGGACAGCTTGCGGACCAATCAGGATGCGCTGCGCTTCACGCGGGATTTTTTCGAACAGCACAAGCCAGTGGCAGCTATTTGTCACGCGCCTTGGGTGTTGATCAGTGCCGGTGTGGTGGACGGTCGAACCATGACGTCGTATCCGTCAGTAAAAGATGATTTATGTAATGCTGGCGCAAAATGGGTAGATAAAGAGGTTGTTGTGGATAAAGGTCTGGTCACTAGCCGCACACCAAAAGACCTGGACGCGTTCAATAAAAAAGTGCTGGAGGAATTGGCCGAAGGGAAGCATGCTCGACAGGTTGCTTAACGTAGAGGTTGCTTGATTTAGAGCTTGCTTGATTCGCTGGATACGGCCCGGCTGTCGCTGGGCTGTTTACTCTTTTATACCAATCGTTTTTTCATTATTTACTTCACTCGGTAATGCGCTTCGGCGGGTGTTGTTCATGCCAGTGCCGCGCAATATCAACACGCCGACAAACCCAGGTGTCCTGAAATTTCAAAATATATTGCAGGAAGCGTTCCAGTGCCTGGATGCGTCCGGGTCGGCCGATAATGCGGCAATGCAAACCTACACTCATCATCTTGGGTGTGCTGTGGCCTTCGGCATAGAGCGCATCGAAGCTGTCTTTTAAATAGGTATAAAACTGATCACCGCAGTTAAATCCCTGAGGCGAAGCAAAGCGCATATCGTTTGCATCAAGTGTGTAAGGAATAATTAAGTGCGGCTTACCATAGTCGTGGTTCCAATAGGGCAGATCATCAGCATAGGAATCTGAATCATATAAAAATCCGCCCTGTTCAATAATCAATGAACGGGTGTTGGGGCTGTCGCGACCGGTGTACCAACCCAGTGGCCGGGAACCGGTCACGCGGGTGTGAATCGCTATCGCTTTTTGAATCTGTTCGCGTTCAACGTCTATCGGCATAAATTGATGGTCGATCCAGCGCCAGGCATGGCTGGCGATTTCCCAGTCAGCGTCGAGCATGGCGGCCACGGCATCGGGGTTGCGTTCAAGGGCCATGGCTACACCGTACACGGTAACCG
>DATJLH010000088.1:0-16051 GCA_035490615.1 Cellvibrio sp. | reverse complement strand
GTGACCCGGGCAGTCGACGTGCGCGTAGTGGCGTGTCGGCGAATCGTATTCAACGTGCGAGGTATTGATGGTAATACCGCGCGCCTTCTCTTCCGGTGCATTGTCGATACCGTCAAATGCTACCGCTGAACCACCCCAGGTCTCTGCACACACGCGGGTCAGCGCTGCAGTCAATGTGGTTTTACCGTGGTCAACGTGACCAATGGTGCCCACGTTGACGTGGGGCTTGTTACGTTCAAACTTTTCTTTAGCCACTTTCTTATTCCTCTAAAAAATTCAACTGGTGAATTATTCGACGTCTTTAACTTTGCTCTTCGCAATCACTTCATCGGCAACGTTGCGCGGAGCTTCGGAATACTTCAAGAACTCCATGGTGTAGGTCGCACGCCCTTGCGTTGCGGAACGCAAGGAAGTTGCATAACCAAACATCTCTGCAAGCGGCACCTCTGCATTAATTACTTTACCGCTGGGGCTCTCATCCATACCCAGAATCATGCCGCGACGGCGGTTAAGATCTCCAACCACGTCGCCCATGTTTTCCTCAGGTGTTACCACCTCCACTTTCATAACCGGCTCCAACAAGACAGCACCTCCTTGTTGAGCCAGCCTTTTAGTGGCCATGGACGCAGCAATCTTAAACGCCATCTCCGACGAATCCACATCGTGGTAAGAACCGTCATATACAGTTGCTTTTAAACCTAACAAGGGATATCCCGCCAGAACGCCGTTTTGCATCTGCTCTGCTATACCTTTCTGAATAGCCGGAACATATTCTTTTGGTACAACACCACCAACGATCTCATTAACGAACTCCAAACCTTCAGCGCTGGCATCAGCACCCGGCTCAAAGCGAATCCAGCAATGGCCGTACTGTCCACGACCACCAGATTGACGAACAAATTTACCTTCAATTTCGCACTTGTTGCGGATTGCTTCACGATAAGCAACTTGCGGCTTACCAATATTTGCCTCGACATTAAACTCACGACGCATACGGTCAATGATAATATCGAGGTGCAATTCGCCCATACCACCGATAATGGTCTGACCGGTTTCCTCGTCCGTCTTGACACGAAAAGAAGGATCTTCCTGAGCCAGCTTGCTCAATGCAACACCCATTTTTTCCTGATCCGCTTTGGTTTTAGGCTCTACCGCCACATGAATAACCGGCTCAGGAAAGTCCATCCGCTCAAGCGTGATGATATGCTCCAGATCACAGAGTGTGTCACCGGTTGTCACGTCCTTAAAACCAATACCAGCAGCAATATCGCCAGCCAGCACTTCCTTAATCTCGTTACGCTGATTTGCGTGCATCTGCACCATCCGACCAACACGTTCCTTTTTGCCCTTAACCGGGTTGTAGACCGTGTCGCCTGAATTCAATTTGCCAGAGTAAACGCGGAAAAATGTCAAGGTACCAACAAAGGGGTCGGTGGCGATTTTGAATGCTAATGCGGCAAAAGGCTGCTCATCACTTGCTTCGCGAGTGGCGACTGTCTCGCCATCATCCAACACACCTTCAATTGCTTTAACTTCAGTGGGTGCCGGCAAGTATTCAATGACGGCATCAAGCATCGCCTGAACACCTTTGTTTTTAAATGCCGATCCGCCAATGACGGGAATGATTTCATTAGCCAGCGTGCGTGCGCGAATACCAGCTTTAATTTCAGCTTCTGTCAGCTCTTCGCCATCCAGATATTTGGTCATCAACTCTTCGGATGATTCTGCTGCGGCTTCAATTAACTGCTCGCGCAATTTATTGCAGGTATCTTTTAAGTCTGCCGGAATATCAGTGTATTCAAAGGTCATCCCCTGATCCGCTTCATTCCAGATAATCGCCTGCATTTTGACCAGATCTACAACACCTTTGAACTGATCTTCTGACCCAATCGTCATCTGCAACGGGACAGGATTAGCACCCAGGCGAGTTTTCAATTGCTCAATAACGCGCAGGTAATTGGCCCCGGTACGGTCCATCTTGTTGACGAACACAATACGCGGCACTTCATATTTGTTGGCCTGACGCCATACAGTTTCAGTTTGCGGCTGAACGCCAGAGGAGCCACACAATACCACTACAGCACCATCCAGCACACGCAATGAACGCTCGACTTCAATAGTGAAATCTACGTGACCGGGCGTATCGATAACATTGATACGGTGCTCATCAAACTGGGCCGCCATACCTTTCCAGAAGGTCGTTACCGCAGCAGACGTGATAGTGATACCACGCTCTTGCTCCTGCACCATCCAATCGGTAGTTGCAGCGCCATCGTGCACCTCACCAATTTTGTGCGACAAGCCGGTATAAAATAGTACACGCTCAGTAGTCGTTGTTTTACCTGCATCCACGTGTGCGCAGATACCGATATTACGATAGCGTGCGATAGGAGTTTTACGTGCCATGGTGCAGCCCCCTAATTACAAATTCTTCAAAAAGGTAAAAGGCAGCTACTAGGCTGCCTTTTCTGACCCCACAACCGGAATTAGAAACGGTAGTGAGAGAACGCCTTGTTGGCTTCAGCCATACGATGGACGTCTTCACGCTTCTTGACTGCAGCACCCTTACCTTGGGCAGCATCCATCAATTCACCAGCCAAACGCTGAGGCATGGATTTCTCACCGCGATTGCGCGAGTAATCCACCAACCAGCGCATTGCCAGAGCAGTACGGCGAGAAGCACGCACCTCTACTGGTACCTGGTAAGTTGCCCCACCCACACGGCGGGATTTAACTTCAACCAATGGCGCGATGTTTTCGAGAGCCTCGGAAAATACTTCCAGCGGATCACGGTTCATCTTAGCTTTAACCACATCCATAGCACCGTAAACGATACGTTCAGCAATGGACTTCTTACCACTGATCATCACGTGGTTCATAAATTTCGCCAGAGTAACATTGCCAAACTTGGGATCTGGCAACACTTCGCGCTTGGCGACAACTCTTCTTCTTGGCATCTTAATAGCCTCTCTTCAGGAATCATCCAGGACGACACTACATCACGCCTGGCCTTACTCGGTTCTTTACCGAAAACGTTTGTTCGCGCCCCCATCAATCAGGCGAGCCTGAGCTCGCCAACGATTACTTGGGACGCTTGGCTCCATATTTGGAGCGAGCTTGCTTACGCTTGGCCACACCGGAAGTATCCAGTGAACCACGTACAGTGTGGTAACGCACACCTGGCAGGTCTTTAACACGACCGCCACGAATCAGCACCACGCTGTGCTCTTGCAAGTTATGGCCTTCACCACCGATATAGGAAGTCACTTCGAAACCATTGGTCAAACGTACACGACATACTTTACGCAGCGCCGAGTTTGGCTTCTTAGGTGTGGTGGTGTAAACGCGGGTACAGACACCGCGCTTTTGCGGGTTGCCTTGCAGAGCAGGAACGTCGCTCTTTTCTACCTTACGTTTTCTCGGCTTACGAACCAACTGGTTGATCGTTGCCATGAAAATAAACTCCACAGATAAAAATGCCTTCAAATGAAGGCCGGTTTAAAGAGAACGGACAGCCGTTCCCCACTTCTCAGAAAAAGCGGGTGGCGCATTGTAAAGAGGCCACCTGCCTCCGTCAAGGCAGAGTCGATGTTTAAAGGGGATGCACTGAAAGGATATTTCCGGACAGGGACAAACACTTTCGATCTACCTCTGGCGCGCCGACTTTAACAGTCGAAGCGCCAGATTCTTCTCAACTAGTTGGAGCTGGACTTCAATGCCTCAGTCAGTGCTGCTTCGACATCTTCTGCACTCACACCAACATCAGACACATTCATCGCCGCTTCACGCTTGCGCTTACGTTCACTGTGGTACGCCAGACCAGTACCAGCAGGAATCAAACGCCCAACCACAACGTTTTCTTTCAATCCGCGCAAGCTGTCCTTCTTACCAGTAACCGCCGCCTCGGTAAGAACGCGAGTGGTTTCCTGGAATGACGCAGCGGAGATGAATGATTCCGTCGCCAAGGAAGCTTTGGTAATACCCAACAATAAGCGTTCAAACTGAGCGGGCTGCTTGCCTTCGCCACGCAGACGCTCATTTTCTTCCAGCACCTGGGTGTATTCAACTTGCTCGCCTTTTACAAAGTTTGAGTCACCCATCGTGGTGATCTCAACCTTGCGCAACATCTGACGCACAATTGTCTCAATGTGTTTGTCGTTAATCTTCACACCCTGCAGACGATAAACGTCCTGAATCTCGTTGGTAATGTAACGAGACAAGGCTTCCACACCCTGCAAACGAAGGATATCGTGCGGATTAGCCGGGCCGTCAGACACAACCTCACCCCTCTCTACCATCTCACCTTCGAATACCGTCAGCTGGCGATGCTTGGGGATCAGAACTTCATAATAAGTAGATCCATCCGGCAGCAGTTGACCATCGGTTGGAGTGATGATCAAACGACGCTTGCCCTTGGTTTCTTTACCAAAACTCACAGTACCTGAAATTTCCGCCAGGATTGATGGTTCCTTCGGGCGGCGAGCTTCAAACAAGTCCGCAACGCGTGGCAAACCACCCGTAATGTCGCGGGTCTTGGAACCTTCCTGCGGAATACGCGCGATGATGTCACCAACGTTGATAATATCTCTGTTGTTGATGCTCAAAATTGCCTTGGACGGCAGCATGTAGTGCGCCGGCACGTTGGTATTGGCAAGAAACAGCTCTTTGCCCTTGGCATCCACCAAGGTAACTGCTGGCCTTAAATCCTTTCCTGCAGAGGGACGCTCGGCCGGGTCCAATACTTCGATAGAACTCAAGCCAGTCAGCTCGTCAGTTTGACGACGAATTGACAAACCATCTTCCATACCAGAGAAGGCTACCGTACCCGCCACTTCAGATACGATCGGATGGGTATGCGGGTCCCATTTCGCGATAATCTGACCACCTTTGACTGTTTCACCGTCTTTGACGGTAATCAAGGCGCCGTAAGGAATCTTATAACGTTCACGCTCACGGCCACTGGCGTCAGCAATTGCCAGTTCACCAGAGCGCGATACTGCCACCAGATTACCGGCCGGGTTGCTCACCACCTTCACGTTCAACAAACGAACGGTACCTTCCTGCTTCACTTGCACACTGTCTGCAGCAGAAGCTCGTGACGCTGCACCACCGATGTGGAAGGTACGCATCGTCAGCTGGGTACCCGGCTCACCAATGGATTGTGCTGCAATAACACCCACCGCTTCACCTACGTTAACGCGATGTCCACGCGCCAAATCACGGCCATAACACATTGAACAGATACCGGTCCGCGCGTCACAGCTAATCGGTGAGCGTACGCAGACCTCATCAATACCCATCGCTTCGATGCGTTCAACCCAGGCTTCGTCGATCATGGTGCCGGCGAGAATCAGGATTTCATCGCTACCCGGACGAATCACATCGCGCGCCACAACACGCCCCAGAATACGATCACCCAAGGATTCGATAACATCGCCACCCTCGATAACGGGTGACATAGTCAGACCTTCGTCGGTACCACAATCAATCATGGTCACAACGAGATCCTGGGCAACATCTACCAAGCGACGGGTCAGATAACCGGAGTTTGCCGTCTTCAATGCGGTATCCGCCAAACCTTTACGGGCACCGTGAGTAGAAATAAAGTACTGGAGTACGTTCAAGCCTTCACGGAAGTTTGCTGTAATCGGCTGTTCGATAATAGAACCGTCCGGACGCGCCATCAGGCCACGCATACCCGCCAACTGACGAATCTGGGCTGGCGAGCCCCGCGCACCAGAGTCCGCATACATAAATACCGAGTTAAAAGAAGCTTGCTGCTCTTCCTTACCTTCGCGGTTTATCACCGATTCCTTACTGATACCTTCCATCATAGACTTGGCCACGAGGTCATTCGCGCGTGACCAGATATCAATAACCTTGTTGTATTTTTCACCTTGGGTTACCAGACCCGCTGCATACTGACCTTCAATTTCCTTCACTTCGCTTTCAGCACGCGCAATGATGTCGGCCTTAGCATCTGGAATAGCAAAGTCGTTTACACCGATAGATGAGCCCGACTTGGTAGAGAAGTCATAGCCCATGTACATCAAGCGGTCAGCAAAAATCACGGTAGCCTTGAGGCCCACAACGCGATAGCAGTAGTTAATTACCGCAGAAATCGCTTTTTTAACCATCGGGCGGTTAATCATCTCTAACGGAATACCCGCAGGAACAATTTCCCACAGAAGTACACGACCTACAGTGGTGTCCACCAAACGAGTTGACTGCTGTCTTTCGCCCTCTGCACCGATCAGGGTTTCCGTCAAACGAACCTTGATTCGTGCCTGTAGGTCAACCTGCTTCGAGTAATAGGCGCGGGAGACTTCAGCGGGATCAGCAAAGCGCATGCCTTCGCCAAGCGCATTGATACGCTCGCGCGTCATCCAGTACAAACCGAGCACCACGTCCTGGGAGGGCACAATGATCGGCTCACCCGAAGCAGGAGACAGAATGTTGTTGGTAGACATCATCAACGCACGCGCTTCCAACTGGGCTTCCAGTGTCAGCGGTACGTGAACGGCCATCTGGTCGCCGTCAAAGTCAGCGTTGTATGCAGTACATACCAGCGGGTGCAGTTGAATGGCTTTACCTTCAATCAGCACTGGCTCGAACGCCTGAATACCCAAGCGGTGAAGTGTGGGAGCACGGTTCAGCAGGACCGGGTGCTCGCGGATAACATCATCCAGGATGTCCCACACCACGGCTTCCTCGCGCTCTACCATCTTCTTGGCTGCCTTGATGGTCGTTGCCAGGCCGCGCAATTCAAGCTTGGAGAAGATAAACGGCTTGAACAGCTCCAAAGCCATTTTCTTGGGCAAACCGCACTGATGCAGGCGCAGGGTCGGGCCTACCACGATCACCGAACGACCGGAGTAATCCACACGCTTTCCGAGCAGGTTTTGACGGAAACGACCTTGTTTACCTTTGATCATGTCCGCCAATGATTTCAATGGACGCTTGTTGGAGCCAGTAATCGCGCGACCGCGACGACCATTATCCAACAGCGCATCCACCGCTTCTTGCAGCATACGTTTTTCGTTGCGCACGATAATGTCAGGCGCATTCAAATCCAGCAGGCGCTTCAAGCGGTTGTTACGGTTGATGACGCGACGATATAAATCGTTCAGGTCAGACGTGGCAAAACGACCACCATCAAGCGGAACCAGCGGACGCAGATCCGGCGGCAATACCGGCAACACTTCCATAACCATCCACTCGGGCTTGTTGCCGGAGAAGTGGAACGCCTCAAGCAGCTTCAAGCGTTTGGAGTATTTTTTGATCTTGGTTTCACTGGTGGTGTTGGGGATTTCTTCCCGCAGATGCTGAATTTCACCTTCCAGGTCGATGTCACGCATCAGCGTCTGGATGGCTTCAGCGCCCATCTTGGCTTCGAACTCGTCACCGAATTCTTCCATCGCCTCAAAGTATTGTTCGTCAGTCAGCAATTGACCGCGTTCCAAACTCGTCATGCCCGGTTCGGTAACGACGTAAGATTCGAAATAAAGTACGCGTTCGATATCGCGCAGTGTCATGTCGAGCAACAGACCGATACGGCTCGGCAATGACTTAAGGAACCAAATGTGGGCAACCGGGCTGGCCAGTTCAATATGGCCCATACGCTCGCGACGCACTTTGGCGAGAGTGACTTCTACGCCGCACTTCTCACAAATAATACCGCGGTGCTTCATGCGCTTGTATTTACCACACAAGCACTCGTAATCTTTTACCGGGCCGAAGATCTTGGCACAGAACAAACCTTCACGCTCAGGCTTGAAGGTACGATAGTTAATGGTTTCCGGCTTTTTTACTTCGCCGTATGACCAGGAGCGAATCATCTCCGGTGACGCCAGGCTGATGCGGATAGCATCGAACTCTTCGACTTGTCCCTGGGACTTGAGTAAATTCAGTAAGTCTTTCAAGGCTATTCTCCAATGAGCTGCAATGAGTGAGCTTCAGTGAGTGCATGTGCACATCGGGGGCTTTGCAGCCCCCTGCTGATTAACGACGTAAGGATTACTCGTCCTGCTCCAGTTCCATGTTGATACCGAGCGAGCGGATCTCTTTAACCAGAACGTTAAAGGATTCCGGCATACCAGGCTCCATGCGGTGATCGCCATCCACGATGTTTTTGTACATCTTGGTACGACCGGCCACATCGTCCGATTTGACGGTAAGCATTTCCTGCAAGGTATAGGCAGCACCGTAAGCTTCGAGTGCCCACACTTCCATCTCCCCGAAACGCTGACCACCGAATTGCGCCTTACCACCCAGCGGCTGCTGGGTAACCAGACTGTAAGAACCGGTGGAACGGGCATGCATCTTGTCGTCGACCAAGTGGTTCAGTTTCAGCATGTACATATAGCCCACGGTCACAGGACGGGAGAACTGATCACCAGTACGCCCATCGAACAAGGTGGTCTGACCGGTATCGGACAAATCAGCCAAGCGCAACAGTGCCTTGATTTCATGCTCTTTGGCTCCGTCAAATACCGGCGTTGCCATGGGAACACCACCCGTCAGGTTACGCGCCAGATCCAGAATCTCGTTATCACTGAAGGAGGCCAGATCTTCTTTTGCGGCTACGTCACCGGTTTTGTTGTAGATCTCTTCGAGGAAGCTGCGAACTTCTGCAACGGCACGCTGCTCGCGCAACATCGCATTAATTTTAACGCCCAGACCTTTTGCAGCCATACCCAGGTGCATCTCCAGCACCTGACCTACGTTCATACGGGACGGTACACCCAGCGGGTTCAGAACGATATCAACCGGCTCACCTTTTTCATCATGCGGCATATCTTCAACCGGCATGATGACCGAGATAACCCCTTTGTTACCGTGACGACCAGCCATCTTGTCACCCGGCTGGATGCGACGCTTGATCGCCAGGTATACCTTAACGATCTTCAGCACACCTGGAGCCAGGTCATCGCCAGTAGACAGTTTGCGTTTTTTGTCTTCAAAGCGTTCATCAAGGATCTTGCGACGCTCGGCCAACTGTTCTTCAGCGCGATCGATCTGCTCATTGAGCACTTCGTCAGCCATACGCAGTTTGAACCACTGGTCTTTTTCAAGACCATCCAGCATTTCATCAGTCAAGGCATCGCCTTTTTTGACGCCCTTGCCTGATGCCACTTTTTGGCCGACTAACGCAGCACGCAAACGTTCTAGCGTAGCGGTTTCCATGATGCGGTATTCTTCGTTGAGATCCTTCCGTACCTCGTCAAGCTGGGCTTTCTCGATCTCCAGGCTGCGTTGGTCTTTTTCCAGACCGTCGCGGGTAAATACCTGAACATCAATGACGGTGCCCTTGGTACCTGATGGTACGCGCAGAGATGTATCTTTTACGTCAGATGCTTTTTCACCGAAGATTGCACGCAACAGCTTCTCTTCCGGTGTCAGTTGGGTTTCACCTTTAGGTGTCACTTTACCAACGAGAATATCGCCACCACCGACTTCCGCACCGATGTAAACAATGCCGGATTCATCCAGCTTACTCAGAGCACTCTCACCAACGTTGGGAATATCTGCAGTGATTTCTTCACTGCCCAATTTGGTGTCACGTGCAATACAGGTTAGTTCCTGGATGTGAATAGTGGTGAAGCGGTCTTCCTGCACAACACGCTCGGATACCAGGATGGAGTCCTCGTAGTTGTAACCATTCCACGGCATGAATGCGATGCGCATGTTTTGGCCCAAGGCCAACTCACCCATATCCACAGAGGGGCCATCAGCAAGGATATCGCCACGCGCCACAATGTCGCCCATGTTGACGATCGGGCGCTGATTGATACAGGTGTTCTGGTTAGAGCGGGTGTATTTGATCAGATTGTAAATATCAACACCGGCATCACCAGCAGCGACTTCATCATCGTGAACCTTGATCACCACACGGCCAGCGTCAACGCTATCGACCACACCGCCACGTTTAGCCACAACACACACACCTGAGTCGGCGGCTACGTTGCGCTCCATACCGGTACCGACCAGCGGTTTTTCCGCTTTTAATGTCGGCACTGCCTGGCGTTGCATGTTGGAACCCATCAATGCGCGGTTAGCGTCATCGTGCTCAAGGAACGGAATCAACGATGCAGCGACAGAAACAACCTGGCGAGCAGAGACGTCCATGTATTGAACATCTTGCGGCGGCTTCAGGGCGAACTCATTCAAGTGGCGCACAGAAACCAATTCGTCAGAAAGTTTGCCGTTCTTGTCCACCGCAGCAGACGCCTGGGCAATGACATACTCCGCTTCGTTAATGGCTGACAGGAACTCAATATCATTCGTAACCTTGCCGTCGATAACCTTACGGTATGGACTCTCGAGGAAACCGTAGCTATTTGTGCGAGCGTAGGTGGCCAAAGAGTTGATCAAACCGATGTTCGGACCTTCAGGCGTTTCAATCGGGCATACACGGCCATAGTGCGTTGGATGAACGTCACGAACTTCAAAGCCGGCGCGTTCACGCGTCAAACCACCCGGGCCGAGCGCAGATACGCGACGCTTGTGGGTCACTTCTGACAAAGGATTGTTTTGGTCCATGAATTGCGACAGCTGGGAAGAGCCAAAGAACTCTTTCACTGCCGCTGCAACCGGCTTGGCGTTGATCAAATCCTGCGGCATCAAGCCTTCGCTTTCTGCCATAGACAAGCGTTCTTTAACAGCACGCTCAACACGCACCAGACCAACACGGAATTGGTTCTCTGCCATTTCACCGACAGAGCGGACACGGCGGTTACCCAAATGGTCAATATCGTCCACTACGCCTTTACCGTTACGGATGGAGATCAAAGTCTTCATCACATCAACGATATCGTCATTGGATAATGTGCCCTCACCTGTCTCGATTTCACGACCGAGACGACGGTTGAACTTCATGCGTCCCACTGCAGACAGGTCATAACGTTCCTGGCTGAAGAACAGGTTTTGGAAAAGCGCTTCCGCCGACTCTTTGGTTGGCGGCTCACCAGGACGCATCATGCGGTAAATTTCAACCAAGGCTTCCAACTGAGTACGTGTTGGATCGATACGCAAGGTTTCCGATACGAAAGGACCGCAATCCAGTTCGTTAGTGTAAAGCGTTTCAATTTTCTCGACCCCGGCAGCAGCGAGCTTGGCGAGGATATCAGCGGTGATTTCAGTGTTACATTCAAACAGCACTTCACCGGTTTTTGTGTCAACAACATCTTTAGCCAGGGAGCGGCCCAACAGATACTCTGATGGAACCTCCATTTGATCGACACCTGCTTTTTCCAGCAGGCGAATGTGGCGCGCAGTAATACGACGCCCTTCTTCGATGATGATGTTGCCTTTCTTGTCTTTGATGTCAAAAGTAGCCACATCACCGCGCAAACGGGACGGCACTACCTCAAAAACGAACTGACCGTTTTTATCGACTTTAAAATTGCTGGTTTCAAAGAACATTTCCAGCATTTCTTGCGAACTAAAACCTAATGCCCGCAGCAGGATAGTCGCCGGCAATTTACGACGGCGGTCGATACGAACGTATAACAGATCTTTCGGATCAAACTCGAAATCGAGCCATGAGCCACGATAGGGAATAATCCGTGCAGAATAGAGCAGCTTACCAGAGGAGTGCGTCTTGCCTTTGTCGTGGTCGAAGAACACACCTGGAGAACGGTGCAACTGGGACACGATAACACGCTCGGTACCATTGATAACAAAAGTACCGTTGTCGGTCATGAGCGGAATTTCGCCCATGTACACTTCTTGTTCTTTAATATCTTTAATCGCTTTATTAGCGGACTCGCGGTCATAGATGATCAGGCGCACTTTAACGCGCAACGGCACAGCGTAGGTTACGCCGCGCAAAATACATTCATTAACGTCAAACGCAGCTTTGCCGAGGCCATAGCTCACATATTCGAGCGCAGCATTGCCAGAATAGCTGACAATCGGGAACACTGAACGGAATGCCGCATGCAAACCAACATCTTCCCGCTTGCTGGGAGACTGGTCTGCCTGGGTAAATTTCCGATATGAATCCAGTTGAATCGCCAAAAGGTAAGGCACATCCATGACGTGTGGCAACTTGCCAAAATCCTTGCGGATACGTTTTTTCTCAGTGTATGAGTAAGCCATCTGTATTCCCCAGCTTGTTCGCGGACGGGCTTGATCGCAGCCACAGAAACGCGGGTAGCGTCTCTTTCATTAACTAGCAGTCTGTATCTTTGGTACCTGAGTGATCAGGCATCCTGTGTAGCAAAGCTACACGCATTCATTGAACTTTCCGTATTGCAGATAGAAACGGAAAAAGGCTGGCGAGCATAAAGCCCACCAGCCTCGCGTCCGATGCATGCACATGGACAAGGCTATACACAACCAGAATTACTTCAATTCTACAGTTGCGCCAGCCTCTTCCAGTTTTGCTTTGGCTGCATCAGCGTCAGCCTTGGAAGCAGCTTCTTTAACAGCTTTAGGAGCGGCTTCTACCAGGTCTTTAGCTTCTTTCAAGCCCAAACCGGTGATTTCACGAACTGCCTTAATAACGTTTACTTTCTTCTCGCCAACAGCGGTCAAAACAACGTCAAATTCAGTTTTCTCTTCAGCAGCAGCGGC
This sequence comes from Cellvibrio sp., assembly GCA_035490615.1. Classification (GTDB taxonomy): domain Bacteria; phylum Pseudomonadota; class Gammaproteobacteria; order Pseudomonadales; family Cellvibrionaceae; genus Cellvibrio. Next base: position 3,472 of record DATJLH010000088.1, on the reverse strand, counting down.
CGGACCAGAAGCTGGACCTGCTACAGCAACAGCAGCAGCAGCGCTAACGCCGAATTTTTCTTCCATTGCAGAAATCAGTTCAACAACGTCTTTTACAGACATTTCTGCGATGGCATTGATGATATCTTCTTTAGTCAGAGACATGTCTCAATTCCTAATTAATGGGAGCTTTATGCTCGTTAAATCCAAAGTAAGCTGCAATCGCAAGGATTAGGCAGCTTGCTGTTCTTTTTGGTCGCGAACGGCCGCAATAGTGCGGACCAGCTTGCCAGCAGCTGCTTCTTTCATCACGCTCATCAAGCGGGCAATTGCCTCATCGTACGTCGGCAGAGTCGCCAACATACCGATACTGACCAGTTCACCTTCAAAGGCCGCAGCCTTCAGCTCAAACTTTTCGTTCTCGCGAGCGAAATCCTGCAGAATGCGTGCACCTGCGCCTGGATGTTCATTCGAGAAAGCAATCAGAGTTGGGCCAGCGAAACTGTCTACAAGACATTCATATGCCGTACCTTGAACCGCGCGACGAGCCAGTGTGTTACGAACGACTTTAACCCAAACGCCGCTCTCACGGGCTTGCTTGCGCAGAGCAGTCATCTTGCCTACGGTAACGCCACGAGAATCGGCAACCACAGCAGAGAGAGCGCTCTTGGCAGCTTCATGGACTTCAGCGACAATCGCTTTTTTGCCTTCAAGTCCTAATGCCACGGGATTTCTCCTGTTTTAACAAGTCTGCACTTGTCGTTAACTACAAGTTTCAATAAAAACTTACTGAAACCATGACTTGGTGATGTCATTCAGAAATTCTGATTGGGTCTCACCATCTGCGTAGGTCCAATATCAACTTCAATTGAATTAAGTGCGTCTGACAGTCGTAATACTTACGTGTTACGCCTGACATTCACCCACCTACGGTCTTTGACGGCTCGCGAGGATATATCCAACGCGAACCCCAAAGTTCGTTACTCTCTGGAATTAAATCGCCAGAGAAGATTGATCAATAATCAAGCCCGGCCCCATGGTTGTGCTCAGGGCCACTTTCTTCAGGTAAATACCTTTGGCTGTGGATGGCTTGGCCTTCTTCAGATCGTTAATCAACGCTTCAAGGTTTTCCTTGATAGCGACCAGATCAAAAGAAATCTTGCCAATACCGCCATGCACAATACCGCCCTTCTCCGCACGGTAACGCACCTGTCCGGCCTTGGCATTTTTAACTGCTGTCACTACATCAGGTGTGACGGTGCCGGTTTTTGGGTTAGGCATCAAGCCGCGCGGACCGAGCACTTGACCCAGTTGACCAACAACACGCATAGCATCCGGACTAGCGATAACTACGTCGAAATCCATCTTGCCTGCCTTAATCTCAGCAGCCAATTCGTCCATACCCACAAACTCAGCACCTGCAGCTTTAGCGGCTTCGGCATTGGCACCCTGGGTAAATACTGCAACACGAACATCTTTACCATTACCGTGCGGCAAGGTTGTTGCCCCGCGAACAGATTGGTCAGATTTACGCGGATCAATGCCGAGGTTGATGGATACATCAACGGTTTCGGCAAATTTAACGGTAGAAAGCTCTTTGAGCAGAGCAACCGCCTCGTCAATTGTATATTGCTTGGATGAATCAACTTTTTCTTTGATGAGACGTTGACGTTTGGAAATCTTGGCCATGTTACACGCCCTCCACTTCGAGACCCATTGAACGAGCAGAGCCCGCAATGGTACGTACAGCTGCATCCATATCAGCAGCAGTCAAATCAGGCATCTTGGTTGTGGCAATCGCTTCCAGCTGCGAACGATTGACAGTACCTACCTTATTGGTATTAGGACGACCGCTACCACTGGTGATTCCTGCCGCTTTCTTCAGCAGGAATGAAGCTGGTGGAGTCTTCATTACAAATGTAAAGCTGCGATCGCTGTAGACACTGATCACAACAGGTACCGGAGCACCAGGCTCCAGTCCTTGTGTCTGCGCGTTAAACGCTTTACAGAATTCCATGATGTTCACACCATGCTGACCCAATGCCGGACCAACTGGTGGACTGGGATTTGCTTTGCCCGCTGCAACTTGCAGCTTGATATAGGCGGTTACTTTCTTTGCCATGTGACTTACTCCCCATTGGGTATTAGCGCCTCAGGACCATTTTTGGCAAAACAGACCGTCTCAGGCTCCCCTCCTTGAAGATTCAAAACAAAAATCGACAAGGATACGAAAACCCCTCTTCACCGTCAGGCAAAGAAGGGCATAAAACTTTTTACTGCATCATCAGGTTTTTTCGACCTGGCCAAACTCCAACTCAACAGGTGTTGAACGACCAAAAATCAATACCGCCACACGCAGTCGGTTTTTATCGTAATTGACTTCTTCAACTACGCCATTGAAATCATTAAACGGACCATCGGTAACACGTACCATTTCGCCCGGTTCGAATATGGTCTTTGGCTTAGGCTTCTCCATTGAGTCGTCTACGCGGCGCAGGATTGCCTCAGCTTCTTTTTCAGTAATTGGCGCAGGCTGATCACCTTTACCACCAATAAAGCCCATGACCCGCGGGGTATCTTTTACCAGGTGCCAGGTATCATCGTTAAGCTCCATCTGGACCAAAACATACCCTGGGAAAAACTTGCGTTCACTTTTTCGCTTTTGTCCACCGCGCATCTCAACCACTTCTTCAGTGGGCACCAGGATTTCGCCAAAGCTATCCTGCATATCGTGGAGCTGAACACGCTCACGCAACGAAGCGGCAACTTTTTTCTCATATCCAGAATAGGCGTGTACAACGTACCAACGCTTTGCCATAACTACCTACCCTATGATTGAAGACGCTATCCACCCTAACAAGGTGTCCAGCAGCCAAAGAATAATGGACATCACAATAACAACAGCAACTACAATCAATGTAGTTTGATTAGTTTCCTGGCGAGTCGGCCAGACAACCTTACGCAACTCAACCATAGCCCCTTGCACCAGAGCCCACAGACTTGCACCTTTTGCGGTGTGATACGCCACAAAACAGGCTACCACAGCCAAAACCAGCAACCCGAGAACCCGATACAACAGAGACTCTGCAGAAAAATGTGAGTTTCCAACAACGCCAGCGACAATCAGCGCTATCACCACCAACCATTTAAGTGGATCCAGGCGATATTCTTTCTCTTCGCTTTTTATATTCATACGCTGTTGAAACCTTGAGCTTAAAGACGGAGTAAATGGCAGGCCAGGAGGGACTCGAACCCCCAACACCCGGTTTTGGAGACCGGTGCTCTACCAATTGAACTACTGGCCTGTAACGATAAAACGCAAAGGGCTTTCACCCTTTGCGCATCAACTCAATTACTGAATGATCTTGGCAACGACACCAGCACCGACAGTACGACCACCTTCACGAATCGCGAAGCGCAGACCTTCTTCCATCGCAATCGGGTGAATCAGCGTTACCGCCATCTGGATGTTGTCACCTGGCATAACCATCTC
>DATJLH010000087.1:0-7048 GCA_035490615.1 Cellvibrio sp. | reverse complement strand
CCTGGCTAATATGAGTCCATCCTCATTCCATGCGCATTTCAAGGAAGTCACTGCCATGAGCCCCCTGCAATATCAGAAGCGCCTGCGCTTGCTCGAAGCGCGGCGGATGATGTTGGCAGAAGCGGTCGATGCATCCAATGCGGCCTACCGCGTCGGCTATGAAAGTCCGTCGCAGTTCAGCCGGGAATATTCGAGGATGTTTGGAGCGCCGCCGGTGCGCGATATTGAGAGTATTCGCGCACGAATCTGACGCAGCCTTTCTTCCTATCTATTTATGGCAGCAGAGATAAGCAGGCTTAGCGGTGAAGATTTGAGAGCTTTGGATTGGCTTTTTTATTAGCGCGATAGAGTAAAACTATTTTGCCTATCTCCTGGATGAGTTCAACATGATGCAACGTCTGCAGCTGTGCCACGATGTCCTTGCGCTCTTCACGGTCAGTAATGGCAAGCTTAACTTTGATTAATTCATGATCATCCAGAGCGCGATTAAGTTCATGTAGTACGCCTTCGCTCAGGCCATTGCCAGCCACAGTCACAATCGGATTAAGTTGATGGCCAATGGTGCGAAATTGTTTTTTGCGGTCGGCGCTGATGGACATACAATTACCTTCTGAAGATCTGGAATAGAAAAGCGGGTCATTGTAGCCCATGAACCCTCGCCAGCGTTAATGAGATAAGCTCGTCCTTGCGTGGCCTTGTAATGCACTCGATGGCCCCCACTATGAGCAAGCACAGAGCCATAAGCGCCCATGTGGGAAGAGATGAACCAATTGGTGAGAAGATGGCCAAAACCCTTGGCAAGTCTCCTCGATCTTCAAGAGAAGAAAACCACGCCGGAACATTGTGTAATTTATTGTTAATTGGTCCGGAATTCTGCAAACCACAGTCTTTCTATAAGGTGTGTCTGCCGATCTTCCGCACTATACTGATACACAAGAACGCGAATATTTTTTGATGTGCGACTGAGGAAGCATCCTTGAACGATATGACAAAAAACCTGATTTTGTGGCTGGTCATCGCTGTAGTGTTGTTCAGCGTGTTTGAAAACTTCAACAAGACCTCCAGCAATGAAAGCCTGAGCTACTCCGAATTTATCCTGGCAGTGAAGGATAATCGGGTTCGGGAAGTCACTATTGATGGGCTGACCATCGAAGGCCTGTACACCAATAACAGCCCCTTCAAGACGATTCGTCCTCAGGTGCAGGACCCCAAGCTGATTGACGACTTGCTAAATCATAATGTGGCTGTCAAAGGCCGTGAGGTTGAGCAACCCAGCCTCTGGCATCAGTTGCTGGTGGCCAGCTTTCCTATCCTGATTATTATTGCCGTCTTCCTGTTCTTCATGCGCCAGATGCAAGGTGGTGGCGGTGGCCGTGGTGGCCCTATGAGCTTTGGTAAGAGTAAGGCTCGCCTGTTGGGTGAAGATCAGATCAAAACCAGTTTTGCCGATGTGGCCGGTGTGGACGAAGCGAAAGAAGAGGTTCAGGAACTGGTTGAATACCTACGTGATCCCTCCAAATTTCAGCGCTTGGGCGGCAAGATCCCGCGTGGCGTGTTGATGGTTGGCCCTCCGGGAACGGGTAAGACACTGTTGGCAAAAGCCATTGCCGGTGAAGCAAAAGTGCCTTTCTTCTCGATCTCCGGTTCTGACTTTGTGGAAATGTTCGTCGGTGTGGGCGCATCCCGGGTGCGCGACATGTTTGATCAGGCCAAGAAGCAAGCGCCTTGTATTATCTTTATCGACGAGATCGACGCAGTAGGCCGTCACCGTGGTGGTGGCCATGGTGGTGGCCATGACGAGCGCGAACAAACCCTGAACCAGTTGCTGGTGGAGATGGACGGTTTCGAAGGTAATGATGGTGTCATCATCATCGCTGCGACCAACCGTGCTGATGTATTGGATCGTGCTCTGTTGCGTCCGGGTCGCTTTGACCGCCAGGTGTTTGTCGGCTTGCCGGATATCCGTGGCCGTGAGCAAATCCTGAAAGTCCACATGCGCAAAGTGCCGATTGATGAGCGCGTCAGCGCTTCGGTTATCGCACGTGGTACTCCCGGTTTCTCCGGTGCTGACCTGGCAAACCTCGTTAACGAGGCGGCGCTTTTCGCTGCGCGCGGTAACAAGCGTCTCGTCACCATGGAGGATTTTGAAAAGGCTCGCGACAAGATCATGATGGGCGCTGAGCGTCGCACTATGGTGATGAGCGAGAAGGAAAAGGAAAACACCGCTTATCACGAAGCCGGGCATGCCATAGTTGCGCGCCTGGTACCGGAGCATGATCCGGTTCATAAGGTAACGATTATTCCGCGCGGTCGAGCATTGGGGGTGACCCAATTCCTGCCGGAGGCCGACAAGTACAGCATGAGTAAGCGCTCACTTGAGTCGAGCATCTGTACCTTGTTTGGCGGTCGTATCGCAGAAGAAATGACCCTGGGTTTTGATGGCATTACTACCGGTGCATCAAACGACATTGAACGTGCTACCGATCTGGCGCGTCGTATGGTCACCAAGTGGGGACTTTCGACCAAATTAGGCCCGCTTCATTATGGTGAGGATGAGGGCGCATACCCTGGTATGTCCTCACAGCAGTATTCGGATGAGACATCCAAGCTGATTGATGAAGAGGTTCGCCGTATTATTGACGAATGTTATACCCGCGCAGAGAAAATCCTGGAAGATAACCGCGACATTCTGGAAGCGATGAAAGATGCCTTGATGGAGTATGAGACGATCGATTCGGAACAGGTCGATGACTTGATGGCCCGCCGTAAGGTGCGTCCACCCCGCGATTGGCACGACGACGACTTCAACGGTCATTTGCGCCCCAAAGATGCCGCAGGTGATGGCAAAAAGAATTCCGACGAGAATCCTGCCGGCCCTATCGGTGGACCTGCTAAAGATCACTAATCGCAATATATAGATCGAAAACAACCCCGGGCTTGCTCGGGGTTGTTTTTTTATGGCACAAACAACCATAAGAACCCGCTTTGCTTTCCGAGGTACAAGATGCAACTCCAATGTGGCGCCCGGCTGCTCGACTTAACCCGACCTGTCGTCATGGGTATTTTGAATACCACCCCTGATTCATTCTCGGATGGCGGAAGTATTTACCGGGATAATCACTTGGTCATGGATCTGGCCGTGCGCAAGGCGTCTCAAATGTTGGCCGAGGGCGCGCAGGTCATTGATGTGGGCGGGGAATCAACCAGGCCTGGTGCCCAACCGGTATCGGAGCAGGAAGAGCTGGATCGTGTGGTGCCGGTGGTGGAAACCCTTGTGCGCGAGCTGGGCGCTATCGTGTCGGTTGATACGAGTACCGCCAGTGTTATTCGCGAATCAACTGCAGCCGGTGCCGGGATCATCAATGACGTACGCGCTTTGCAGCGTGAGGGCGCATTGGCGGCAGCGGCGGCATCCGGCTTGCCCGTTTGTCTAATGCATATGCAGGGGGAGCCGGGTAGCATGCAGCAGCGTCCGGTGTATGAGGACGTCATGACCGACGTGAGGAATTTTCTGCAGGCTCGCGCAGAGGCTTGTCTCGCGGCAGGTATATCCGCTCGCAATATCATCCTTGACCCGGGATTTGGCTTTGGCAAAACGCTGAACCATAACCTCACCCTGTTGGCGCGCCTGGCAGAGTTGCAGGCGTTGGGTTATCCCATTTTGGTGGGCTTATCCCGCAAATCCATGCTGGCTGCGCTGCTCAATCGCGACGTCCACGAGCGGTTGCCGGGAAGCCTTGCTTTGGCGTTAGCGGCTGCGGAACGCGGTGCAGCCATCATCCGTGTTCACGATGTTGCGGCAACGATGGATGTGCTTAACGTCATGGCCGCCGTCAATAACATAAAAAATAACTGAAAAAAACTGGCCGCATTGCGTAAAATGCTGCCCCACTTTCTACTACATCGCATTTACCGAATATTAAAGGTGAACGGAGTCTGGCATCTATGACGCGCAAATATTTTGGCACCGACGGCATTCGTGGTCTGGTTGGTGAATTCCCTATTACTCCTGACTTCATGCTTAAGCTGGGATGGGCGGCGGGGTGTGTGTTGATGGACCGCTTTGCAGGGCCGAATATGATCCTGATCGGCAAGGATACGCGCATCTCCGGTTACATGTTTGAATCTGCCCTTCAGGCGGGGCTTATCAACGCGGGAGTGGATGTCGGCTTGCTGGGTCCCATGCCCACGCCTGGTGTGGCCTACCTGACGCGCACATTTCAAGCCCAGGCCGGCATCGTCATCAGTGCTTCCCATAACAGCTATGTTGATAATGGCATCAAGTTTTTCAGTGGCAATGGCACCAAATTACCGGACGATATTGAGCTGCTGATCGAAGAACAGTTGGAAAAACCGATGGTAACTGCTGAGCGCTTGGGTAAGGCGCGACGCATTACTGATGCCTCTGGTCGTTACATCGAGTTCTGTAAAGGTACTATGCCCTGGGGTTTCAGCTTGCAAGGCCTCCAGATTGTTCTGGATTGCGCCCATGGCGCTACATACAACATTGCACCCAGCGTTTTTACCGAGTTGGGCGCTAAAGTGGTACCGCTGTTTGTCGAACCTAACGGAACCAATATCAATCGCAGCTGCGGGTCTACCAAACCGGAAGCATTGCAAGAGCATGTTGTCGAAGTAGGTGCTGATCTTGGCATCGCATTCGATGGCGATGGCGATCGGGTGATATTCGTTGATCACAAAGGTGAATTGGTCGATGGCGATGAATTGCTTTACATCATAGCCGCCCATCAGCAGCAATACGGCGGCGGTTGTGAGGGGGTTGCCGGCACCTTGATGAGCAACTTCGGCTTTGAATTAGGGTTAAAGGAATTGGGTGTTCCTTTCGGTCGCGCCAAGGTGGGTGACCGTTACGTGATTGAGATGATGCGTGATAAAGGGTGGTCCTTGGGCGGTGAGAATTCCGGCCATATAGTTTGCAGCAATGTAACCACTACGGGTGACGGAATTATTTCGGCGCTACAAGTGCTGCTGGCGATTACGACCTTGGGCGTTCCCCTTCATAAGGCCAAGAAGGGCATGCAGAAGTTGCCGCAAACCATGATCAATGTGCATATGGCCAAGCGCATCGATGTTAATGGCGATCCAACAATTCAAAATGCGGTTGCCCAAATCGAGGCCAAACTGGCAGGCACCGGCAGAGTCTTGTTGCGGCCCTCTGGCACGGAGCCGGTAGTGCGGGTCATGGTAGAAGGGCAAAATAAAAATCAGGTTAAAGAGTTGGCTCAGGAATTGGCTTCGGTGGTTGAGACTGTTTTGAACTAAGCTTCAAAAGAGGACGGGTTTGAATCGGCAACAAACCCGATGACTCAGCCATAAACTGATAGAAAGTTGGGCATGGCCGTTAAAAATGGGATTGTATGTTCAACCCATCTTAGCTACCATTAGCGCCCGCTTTGGGGGAGGTATTGCTTGAACAAGGCAAATAACACCAAGCGTCGCCAGTTGGTTGTAGGCAACTGGAAAATGAATGGCAACCAGCGCACCAACGCTGAACTGTTAGCCAAAGTGGTAGCCGGTTGGCAGGGTAAGCACAACGCTGATGTTGCAGTTTGTCCACCCTTCCCCTACTTTCAGCACACATTGGAATTGCTCGCATCATCAAGCATCGTGTTGGGTGCGCAGAGTGTGAGTGAATATGAGAGTGGTGCATACACGGGTGAAGTATCTGCCCGGATGCTGGCGGACTGGCAGTGTCGTTACGTGATTGTTGGTCATAACGAACGCCGGCGGATGCAGCAGGAATCAGATACTCAGGTGGCGCAAAAGTTCGTTGCCGTACAGCGCGAACAATTGGTCCCGATACTGTGTGTCGGGGAATCGCTGGAGCAGCGTGAAACCGGTCAGGCGTTGGCTGTTATTCATCGACAACTCAATGCCGTTGTTGAAAGTGTCGGATGCGATGCATTCGAACATGCCGTAGTAGCTTATGAGCCAGTATGGGCAGTAGGTACAGGTAAGACGGCAACCCCGCAACAAGCGCAGGAAGTTCATCATTTTATTCGTGAGCTTTTAGGTGATGTGGGGCAGCGGGTGCGCATTTTGTATGGCGGCAGTGTAAAGGCCAATAATGCAGCCCAGCTTTTCGCTATGACGGATATTGATGGTGCCTTGCTCGGCGGGGCTTCATTGGATGCCGAAGAATTTTTAAGTATTTGTCGAGCAGCGGATGTATAAAACCTGCTAGATACAGCAACTGAACATCGGGTTTTAGTATCAGTTGTTCAACCAGAGAGCATAACAATGGAAAAAATTATTCTTGTTATTCACGTGTTGACAGCATTGGCTATCATTGCCTTTATTCTGCTGCAACAAGGTAAAGGCGCTGCAGCCGGAGCCTCGTTCGGGGCCGGTGCCTCGCAGACGGTATTTGGTAGTCAGGGCGGCAGCAGCTTTTTTACGCGTGCTACAGCGATTCTGGCCACAATATTTTTCTGCACCAGTTTCGGTTTGGCCATTATCGCCAAAAACAGTACATCCGTTGCTGTAGATGGCATTCCGGTACCGGTTGAAAACCAACAGGTAGTACCGCAATCAGATGTTCCGACGGTTGAAGAAACGACACCCGCCGCGACCAGTGATGTACCTGCTGTACCGGAATCTGAAGAGTAAACGTTTTAAAGCCCAAGTGGTGGAATTGGTAGACACGCTACCTTGAGGTGGTAGTGGCGCAAGCTGTGCCGGTTCGAGTCCGGCCTTGGGTACCATACATGTGAGAATGACTCACCGAAAAAGCCCCGTTAATCGGGGCTTTTTTGTGCCTGTCGTTCTGTCAGCGGACGAAGGCAAAAGTAACAGTGATTTCCATGAACAAATACGAACAACTTCGCCATCGGTGCCGATTGGAATCTACGCGCGACTTCAACGCGCGAGGAAAATCAGTGGTGCGGTGTGAATCCTGTCAATTAGCCAGTTTTGCTTGCCTTTGTCAGTGGCGTCCACAGTCGATGTCCGAGTGCGATTTTGTGTTGTTGATGCATCGCGACGAAGTTTTTAAGCCCACCAATACCGGTCGCTTGATTGCGGATAT